>CAZFMX010000007.1:0-18934 GCA_964520425.1 uncultured Desulfobacteraceae bacterium | reverse complement strand
AATCAATATCACTTGTCCATTCTATCGATTATTGAAGCCATTTCAAGGGGTTCAAAGGGAAGATGTGCGAACAATTTCTTTTCGACTCTAGCGCATATGGCCATGTTCTCTTTGATCCTTTTGGCGCGAATTTCATCCTCTTTGGCGTAATGATCGAGGAGATATTCAGTCCGTTCCTCCAAACCGACGATCCTTTCATGAGTGACCCGTTTGTCCGCATAGTAGACGATTTCTCTTTCATTGATGTCCCCGTCAGGATCAAAATCATCTAGACGCACATGCTCCCTTACGATGTCGGCGATCTCATCCAAGTTGTTTTCCAGGCAAATGGTTTTTCCTATATCCGCGTGGTTCCAAGTATAGGTTTCCCCCTCATCAAGGCCACGCGTCTTTCCGATATCGTGCAAAAGGGCCCCTGCTGAGATTCTTTCCAGAGAAAGGTGAAAAGCACCCGACTCTTTAAGGTGGAAGGTAATGACATGGGCGATCTTCTCCACCATGATGGAATGGTTTTTAATGTTGTCTAACATACCATATTGAGTCATCAACTCAAGACACTGCTCAGTAGTAGGGATCATCCCTGTCATGTCCTTTATGCAATTTAAGGGGTTATGCTTTCCAGGATTTCTTTTCCGAAGGCCATACAATCCGTGCGTTTGAGAAGGTCGTAGTCCTCCAATGGCTTGCCCACCATTCGGGGATACATTTCCTCCATCATTTTGGTTACCTCAGGTTCCATCAATGATTTTGTGATTCTGCCGTTGAACACCCTTGACGGGACATTGTTGACCCCGCACAGTTTGGCCAAATGATTATCTATATACATAGCGGTTTGTTGCGGTCCGACCGGGCGTTCCCCATTGCCGCATACGGCAAACAAGCCCCGAACTTTGGGTTGCAGCCATCCCTTGTTCTTTGTGATGTAATTTTGCAGCTCTTTGGGAGTGACCCCGCTTTGAATGGATCCACCGATAACGATGTGATCAAACCCCTTGAGATCAGGGTTTTCACGTGCATCAAAGACATCGGCGATCCCACCCATCCCCTCAGAGATCCATACTGCGGCGTCACGGGAGGTTCCGTACCAGGTTCCATAAAGCACGGCATATTTCTTGTCAGAGGGCCTTGGATAGTACTTGAGAGCCCACGCATTGTCGGTCATGGCCATGGTGCCGAACCCTGCCAATCCCAGTTTGATAAAATCTCGCCTTTCCATGTGTTACCTCCGTAATATTAATAGGTTAGGATTTAATGTCGTGTCTAAGAAATATCTTCCATAATTTTAACCCGTTCCATGCCCCCTTTGAATCTGTGCAGCAGGTACTTATTATAAGTCAATTCTGAGACACAACACCAGATAGATATTTCCTTATTCTTAGTTACGCAATCCACACCGAATACAGCTGCTTTCAAGAAAGCACTATGATAAGTAGAAAAGTAGGGCCATCATGCAACGTTGAGGGGACAGCTTAAACCCCAAAAAGGGTAATAAACGCAAGATACCATGTCAATAACTAAGAATCTGTGGGAAGAGCCGGAAAAATCAGATCCTTGAAGGAAAGATCAACATATGGTATAGTAAATTGGTTTTGAACCCATTATATAGAGTTTGCCCTGTAAGGAAAAAACGGAGAAGGAGTTTTCCTATGCTGAGGAAATCAACCCATGAAAAATTGAGACACAGGATCAAGGAGCTTGAGATCCAGATCATTGAAATGAAACGGAAAGAGGGGGAGCAAAAAGAACTTGTTGCAAAACTTCAGAATGCACTCACTCAGTTGGAGACATTAAGCGGTATTCTCCCCATTTGCTCTTCCTGCAAGAAGATTCGCGACAACAATGGCCTCTGGTATGAAATCGAGCCTTACATTGCGAGTCACATCCAAGTGGAATTTTCGCACAGTATCTGCCCGGATTGTGAAGAGAAACTCTATCCGGAATTTTCCAAGAGAAGAGACTTAGCTACCGATGGGCGCCGTTCCACAAATGATAGACAAGCACCGCCTGAAGTGACCTTTATAGAGCGAAGGAGCGGCAGAGAAAGAAGAAGCTCTTGGGTGAGTTATAGAGACGATTCTCGAGGCTAAACAGAGTCTCACTATTCGTAGAAGACCCTATGAAAGGCCTTGTATAAAAAGGGGATCCCGGGTGAGGGTGAGGGAGGTCCCCTCCATCCTATTACGAAAATTTATCGTTTGATGACCAATGCCACTGCTTCACCACCACCCAGACATAGAGTAGCCAAGCCTATCTTCTTATCCCTTCTGATCATCTCATGGAGTAATGTGATCAGTACCCTGCAACCACTCGCACCGATCGGATGGCCCAGGGCAACGGCACCACCGTTCACGTTCACCTTTTCAGGATCCAGATTGAGTTCTCGCAATATGGCGACTGAAGATCCACTAAAGGCCTCATTAACCTCGAAAAGATCCACATCATCCTGAGAGATCCCTTCCTTTGCCAGACATTTTGGAACCGCCCAGATAGGAGCGACCAACACATACTTCATGTCTATCCCATAAGAGGCCTGGGCCCCGATTGTGGTGAGTATTTCACACCCCATTTCCTCGGCCTTATCTCTGGACATGACCACAACCGCTGCAGCGCCGTCGCTGATGATGGACGCATTGCCTGCTGTTCCTTTGCCGTCTTTCTTGAATGCGCCAGGCATCTTTGCCATGATTTCATAGCTTGTTTCTCTCGGGCATTCATCCCGGTCAAAAAGAATCGGATCCCCCTTGCGTTGAGGAATCTCGACAGGGACAATCTCATCCTTGAATCTCCCGGACTGGATGGCATCCAGAGCTCTGCGGTATGACTCGACCGCGAATCTGTCCTGATCCTCTCTGCTGATATGATACTTTTCCGAGCAGAGTTCGTTAGAAATGCCCATGTGAAAATCATTGACAATATCCCAAAGGCCGTCATGAACCATGTGGTCTTCAAGAGTCCCGGGACCCATTCGATAACCTGTCCGAGCCTTATCCAAATAATATGGAGCTAGGCTCATGCTCTCCATTCCGCCGGCGACCACCACATCGGCGTCCCCGACCTGAATGGCCTGGGCTGCAAGCATCACCGTTTTCAAGGAAGATCCGCAGACCTTATTCACGGTAATGCATTCCACTTCCCAGGGCATACCTGCCTGAACAGCGGCCTGTTTAGCAGGATTCTGACCATACCCGCATGGAAGAACCATTCCCATCATGACTTCATTCACGACTTCTCTATCAATTCCTGCTCGTTTAACTGCTTCCTCAATGACGATAGCGCCGAGTTTGGTCGCGGATATCTTCCCTATAGTCCCATTAAAGGCCCCTAAAGGGGTTCGGGCCGCACTGACGATGACCACATCTTTCATGTTCTTCTCCTTGTTCATTTCTATGATTTTAAGGTACGCTACGATTCCTGATTATTGCTCTTCATTCGAATTTGGTGAGGCGGAGTATACGGGATTTGCCCATGTGTGTCAAAGGGAGAGGAGCAAGGCATGCTCTGATTCACCGCCAAGAAGAGCATAGCCATTGTTTTGCTAGTGTCGTGTCCCAGAAATACCTTACATAATTTTAGCCGGTTCTATGACATGTTGGGGGTATGGGGGCCTCTTTTCAGTTTCACCACCATCTATCCAGAGGTCGTGGAACGGCACCATCATTTTGCATATTATGAAGCAGCCCCACGAACAATGTACCCACAGCGACGGGCATTCCTTGTGCCTGTCCACCGAACGCTGTCCTCTTTGGGGGCGGTAACAGGCTTGGGTGTCTTTTGGGTGGTGGAACTGAAAAGAGGCCCCCATGTCCCCTTTGAGTTTGTGCAGCAGGTACTTATTATTCAAGTTAATTCTGAGACACGACACTAGAATAATCATAATGTGTTTTCGATTACTATGTCGATGTCGACAAGATTGTGGTTCAAAGATCTGCTCATGTGTTCTTGCGTCTTTGGGTTCCTTTGGTAGCATGTATAGTAAGACATTGAAAAGACAGGTCAATTTGTCATGACGGTTCTGTTGGCCTTGATTTGTATTGAAAAATCACCCTTTATTGTTTAAGCTGCTTGGCGGCTCAATAAGCACTCTACTATTTTCATTATATCAATGGAAAAGATCGCACCCGAAACATACGATAGGTACATAAGGGCACTTACTGATATCAGCCGGGCCATCACCTCTGATCTGTATATCGAGGATATCCTAAAGTTGATCGTGATGGTTACGGCCAAGGTGACTGGCGTCGAAATCTGTTCACTGTGGCTCATAGACGAAGGTGAGAATCCGAAGAAAATTAGGCTAAAGGCTACACAAGCCATTGATCCGGATTACGTTAAAGATCGGTCTTTAACAATGGAGGAAGGTGTGGTGGGTTTTGTGGCCTCTCACAACCAGTCTCTCAAGATCAGGGATGTCTTACAGGAGCCTAGATTCAAAGAAAAAGAAATGGCGAAAAACCTGGGTTTGGTATCCATGCTAGGCGTGCCGCTTCAAGTAAGTGACGGAAAAGTGATCGGCGTACTCAATTGCTTCACAGCCGAGCCCCATGAATTCTCAGAAACGGAAATAAATCTTATAAAAGCCGTGGCTAATCAGGCGGCAGTTGCAATCCTTAATACCGAACTGATGGTTAAAACCAAGGTGATTCAAGAGGAACTGGAGACCCGCAAGCTTGTGGAACGGGCAAAAGAGGTCCTTATGCGCAGGCGTAACATGAAAGCCGATGAGGCCTACAGGTGGATTCAAAAACGCAGCATGGACTCCAGAGAATCCATGCGGCGTGTGGTAGAGGCCATACTCCTATCCGATGAGCTCGAGTAGATTTGCAATAAAATTCAAAGAGTTAACCTTCCAACGAGCAATTCTTCTTTAGTATAACTTAAGAAATCCTCCTCTTTTTCGAAAAAATCTTGACATATTATTAAGTATAACTAAAATTAGGGTCTCTGTAGACTGATTTCCGTTACTGCACAACGGCGTGCGACGAGAGATCAGAAAGACAAAGGCGTCTTTATCCTTTATGGGGATAGACGCCTTTTTGTTTGTCTCACCAATGGCGTAGTGAGTGAAGATAAATTTTTTTGCGGAACCGCTTTCTGCAAACACCATTCTTTATGGAGGGATGCATATGGACATGCGATTTTCAAAGAGTAACGATGTACTGGGAACTACAAACAGAGGGAATCCGACAGAGTCGAGCCTCTGCACCCTTTGTAGGGCTGATTGTCAAGGGAGATGTGAGACTTGGCTTTCAAGCCTTGTTGGTCGAAAACTGCTCTATCCCAGGAGTTACGGTATTGTAACGGCAGGCGCCAATAATACAACTCATATGGGTGTTTCCTATAATTCACTCAGGATTCAGGGTTATGCCTACGGCTCTCAGGGGCTTCCGCAAGGCCTGACTCATGATCCAGATGACTGTATTTTCCCGAATGTTAGGCTTGAAACAGAGTTTGGAAACGAGGTGAAGACAAAGGTCCGGATACCTCTTATGACAGGTGCTCTTGGCTCGACATTCGTTGCTGCAAAATACTGGGATTCGTTTGCAGTCGGAGGGTCTCTTGTGGGTATTCCGGTTGTTATCGGTGAAAACGTTGTAGGCGTTGACCGGGAATCTATTATTAAGCCGGGTGAGACAAGAAAAGGTAAGATTGAAAAAGCCCCTGAACTTGACCGGCGTATCGAGACATATCTCCACTACCATGAAGGGTACGGTGCCATCATTGTACAACTCAATGTGGAAGATACGCGAAACGGTGTTGCTGAATATGTTGTTGACAAGTATGGAGAGAAGGCCATCATCGAGTTGAAATGGGGCCAGGGTGCCAAGGACATCGGTGGTGAGATTCAGGTTATCAGCCTCGATTATGCCCTGTTTCTGAAAGAACGAGGATATGTGGTGGACCCTGATCCTACCATACCTGAAGTACAGAAGGCGTTTGAAGAGGGCTCTATCAAGTCTTTTGCCCGCCACAGTCGTCTGGGGGGGACCAATCTTGATACAGTCGACCAAGTGCGTGCTGACTTTATGACCAGCGTAGAATACCTTCGAAGTATCGGCTTTAAGCGAATTACATTAAAGACCGGTTCCTATGGAATGGAAGAACTGGCTATGGCCATTAAATTTGCAACTGATGCAAAGCTTGACCTGCTTACCATTGACGGTTCCGGCGGCGGGACTGGAATGAGTCCGTGGAACATGATGCAGAGCTGGGGCGTGCCATCCATCAATCTCCATTCAAAGGCCTATGAATACGCCAGCATACTGGCTGATAAAGGACAAAAGGTTGTTGACATGTCCTTTGCCGGAGGCTTTGCCCTTGAGGATCATATCTTTAAGGCAATCGCGTTGGGCGCACCATTTACCAAGCTGGTTTGCATGGGCAGAGGAATTATGATTCCCGGATTCGTTGGTTCAAACATTGAAGGGGCATTGAATCCTGAGAAAATAGCATCTGTCAATGGTCACTGGTCTCATTTACCGAAATCGGTCTCTGAAGTGGGAAGCAGCGCAAAAGAAATCTTCGCCTCATATTTTGATGTGGAAAAGAAGGTAGGCAAGGATGAGATGAAGAATATTCCTTATGGTGCCATCGCCTTTTATACATTGGCTGATAAACTGGCTTGTGGTCTGCAGCAGCTCATGGCAGGTGCAAGGAAGTTTTCCTTGGATAAGATTACACGCTCTGATCTCATGTCCTGCAATAGAGAAACAGCTGTGGAGACCGGCATCCCGCATGTTGCAGATTGTAATGATGAAAGTGCGAAGAAGATACTCAACTGTTAGTCATTGAGATCGGAACGGCTCAAGCCCTCCCGGTGAAATCTCACCGGGGGGTTTTTCATGGTCCCGGATGAGTTACCGGCCTATTTAATCTTTATCCATAGGAGTTTGGCAGTGGTTGGGCCGGGATTTCTCCATCGGGAGGGACTCTCTGATATTAAAGACACTAAATCTCCGGCCTTCACAGTGTAGACCTCTTCTTCAAGAACCATTTGCAATTCACCGGACAGCAAATAGCCTGTTTCCTCACCTTTATGGGTGAAGAAATGAGAAGGAAGCTCCTTCTTAGGGGGGATCTTGATCAGATATGATTCAGACTTGGATTCTTGCTCCATGGGGGTTAGACGTTTGGCGGCGATGCTCTTTTTAGGCAGGTGGTAGAATTGCACATCAGATGCCTCTGAAGCGGGAAAAACAACGTGATGAGTTGATTTCGCCTCCCCCTGGAATAAGTAAGTCACATCAACAGTGAGTATCTCGGCAATCTTAAGGAGGGCGGGTAGAGATGGATAGATCTGATTGCTTTCCACCTGGGAGATGGTGCTGGGAGTCACTCCGACAAGTCTGCCCAGTTCTGTTTGGGAAATACCCTTCTGGGAACGAAGTTCCTTCAAACGCCTCCCCAGGTCAATCGGACTCCTTGCCCTTTTCTCGGTATCGAAGGTGATGTCAAGATCTTTGCTCCAGTAATGATGGGGTTTATGCAAGTCTTCCAGATTCCGTTTTTCGGCCTTAACGATCGTCAAAGAGGTCTTACCCCTTTTTAAAGATAGATCTATGGCGACTTGAGCAGTCTTGTTAATATGGGCCTTGAGACGTTGCGAATGGGCTTCCTTTTCCACTACCCAGTAGGCGATGGTATTAAGCTCATACAACCTGGGACAAGAATGTGAATAGAACTGAAGGATGCTTTCTTCTCCACCCCATAGCTCTTGCATCCCGGTTAGACTATCAAAAACAAAACGCACGTCCCCTTTCATGGTCTTATGCAGACCGTAAAAGGCGCCAGTTACGTGGTCTGAGTTGCGTGGTTCGTCTACCCTGATGATTTGGCATGGCCACTCCGGGTCCTTTTGCTCATAGTAACTCATAAAGACCTCGGCTCCTTCACCTTTGCCGTTCGTAAAGCAATCCAGAATGGTGAGTGACGGATTTTTGGCCAAAGATCCCAGTAGTTCCAGAAGGTTCTTCATTGAACGATCGAAACTCAAGAATATCAATGGCTTGTTCTCTTTTTGTGAGGCTTTGATAAAATTTAGCCAAAACACGGGGGCCAGACTCCCCACTTCATCATACCAGACCACATTGTCCCCAATAAATGGGCCGCCCCCAAGCAGAATGTCGAGTTGACTTATTCCGGAAGAAACTTCTGTCTTTTCTGAAACCATCTCGTTCTCAATTTGTAGCGCCTGATAGGCAGGGACATTCATCCTGCATTATTTTTAGGTTAAACAAGTGTTACTGCCATGTCAAGAACCACAGAATAATAGAAAAAACAGCGATCAAGCTGCTCTACCCATATTCATTCCCTCAGCCCAAAAACTGTCCATCTTTGCCTGACATTTAGCCCCACAAGATAATCGGGCGGATTACTCATTGACATACAAGTCGAAGATTTCGTAGACTCCCATCACATAAATGTCTGAAAGTCTTGGTAATGTTTCCATCTGACAGGAAATGAGAACACGAATCTTATCTAAATAGATTGCGTCAGATCCGATATGAATACCGCCATCGTCACTAATATTCAGGGATTTTCCATTCACGACGGACCAGGCATTAGGACCGTGGTTTTCTTTAAAGGTTGCCCACTATCCTGCCGATGGTGTGCTAATCCCGAATGTCTCTCGAAAAAACCGGAAATAGGTTTCGTTCATTCACTTTGTCAGCAGTGCGGAAAATGCCCGGATGTGTGCCCCAACGACGCTATTCGCTCTAGTGAAGGTGTGTACCGTATTGAGCGTTCGCACTGCGATTCGTGTGGAAAGTGCGTGGAAAGATGCGATTATGGTGCTCTGGTTCGATATGGAGATTTGATGACAGTCGATGAGGTTTGGGATGCAGTTAGACGCGATAAAATGTTCTATGACACCTCGGGTGGCGGCGTGACGGTATCTGGCGGAGAGCCATTATTGCACGCGCAGTTTGTAAAGGAATTATTCCAACTGTGTCATAATGAGGGAATAGGCACCTGCATCGAAACCAGCGGCTTTGTGGATACTGACGCGTTTCTTGAAGTGATACCACTGACAGAGTTGTTCCTGTTTGATTTGAAACACATGGATTCTGCCACCCACAAGAAGTATACCGGGCAATTTAATGATCAGATTCTGAAAAATGCGAGGGTTATCATCGAGAAGGGCATTGATGTGCTTTTTCGGCAGCCCTTGATTCCGGGCGTAAATGATTCGATGACCCATATTGAGGCAACAGCGGCGTTTTTAAAGACTCTTGGCAAGGAGGCTTTATCTCTTGAATTGATGCCCTACCACCGTATGGGTCAGGACAAATATAAAGCGCTGAATATGGAATACCGAATGGAAAAAACTCATATAATGAGTTATGATGAATTGGAGGCGATCAAAAAAGCCTACATCGACTTAGGAATTAACTGCTCAATCTCAAGGTAGTGTCCATCCATAAACGGCCCTTTTGGCCAATCTTCCGCCGTCGCCCCTTCGACGGGCTCAGGGCTATGGCGGGACAAGCGGTGTCAGGCTCAAATTCTAATCCTCGAAATACTTAAGGTATTTCTGGCTGTCCCGATGAAAATCGGGAGGGTTAGAATTCTCGCCTTCCTTGACCTTGAATAAAATTGAGCATTTTTCAAAGGTCTCAAGGCAAAAAAACAGGAAGGATCAAATCATGGCTACTATAGACAACAATCTTCTGAAACAGATAGACGAACTTGGAATTAGTGACCGGATTCAACAATGGAAAAACGCCGTTAAGGGAGCTAATTGGAAACTTTTCAGTGATAGAGAAAGATGGACAGTGGCGTCCTGGAAGGAAACGGAAGGTGAAGATATCCAGATTCGTCGCGCCAAATTGCTTAGAAAAATCTTAGAGAATATTGAAATAAAGATTCAAAACTTCGATATAATTGTTGGGCGTTTAACCCCCGACGTTATCGGTTGTGCGACAGCGTTCGATATATCCGGCGACTATATCCCTGGCATCTGGAAAGACACTGCTGAACTGAATATTACAATGGATGCAAGTGTCGGTCTGGATGCTGAAAGCCTGGAGGTTCTTCGTGAGAGCGCTCGATTGTTTAAGGGATCAACAGCCCCTGAAATGACCTATAAAGTTTGGGAATCATTGGTTGGTTCTTGGGTGACTGACGCGGAAAAGGCCAGGCTGAAGGATCCAACTCTGGACACCGGTATTTTTGCCCAGTCTACATCGGTTTTGATGTGGGACAAGATTCTGAAGCAGGGGATCAGGAGCATTATTGATGACGCCAAGAAAAGAATTGAGGATTGTAACAAAGAACTTGAGACAGATGGACAAAAATTCATCTTTTGGGAATCCGTGATTATTGCCTGTGAAGCGGCGATCCATCATTCCCGCCGATACGCCGCGTTAGCCAAGGAAATGGCTGAGACTGAAATGAATAAGGAACGAAAAGAGGAGTTGCTGGAGATCGCGCGGATCTGTGAACACGTCCCGGAAAATCCGGCCAGAACTTTCCATGAGGCGCTGCAGTCAATGGCTATTGTTGGCGTCTGCAAGAACTGCGAGAACCCCATGCATAATAATCCCCAGTGGGGGCGAGGGGATCAATATCTGTATCCTTATTTCATAAGTGACTTAAGGAACGGAACAATAACGCTGAAAAAGGCCGCTGAATTGCTTATGGAGCTTGTTGGGAGATGGGGTACACAGACGTTTGTATCTGCTGAAAGCTTGAAGGAATCTCACCAGATAAACTTCGCGATAAACAACATCATGCTAGGTGGAGTTAATAGTGAGGGATTGGATTCCTCAAATGAACTGAGCTACCTTTTTTTACACATTGTCGGTCTCTTGCAATTGTCTTCTCCCACAGTGGGGCTTCGCTGGAACAGAAATACGCCTGATTGGTTAATGAACAAGGCTATTCGGACGAACCTGGTTACAAAAGGGGGTATTCCTCTTTTTGAGAATGACGAGGTTGTGATTCCCCATTTTGTGGAAGACGGCATTTCTCAAGACGAAGCCAGTGAATGGTGCGGACTGGGTTGTGTATATCCTTGTCTCCCATCCAGAGCGGAGCATTACGGTTCGGAAGGCGTCGCTGCCGTCAATTTGGCGGCGATGCTGCATCTGGTGTTCCACAACGGCATTGATGTAAACGGTAGACTTACAGGGGTCCCGACCGGTGATCCGAGAGAATTCAGCAGTTTCGATGAACTCTACTCCGCCTTGTTAACACAGCATGAATACATCACCCACCGTGTATTCGAACTGGCCGCGATTGCGCGCGATGAACAGCCAAAACATCTGAGACTGCCGTTTTTGTCAGCAATGGGAATTGAGAAATGCATGGAATTGGGACAGGATCTGCTTATACCGCATCCTGATTTCACCATGATGGGTATATCCGATAGAGCGATTATCGATGTCACGGATTCTTTGATGGCGGTAAAAAAATTGGTATTTGAAGAGGAAAAACTGACCATGGATGAATTGCTGAACACCTTGGACACTGATTTCGGAGGACCTCATGGCGAAGAGATTCGTCAAATGTGTCTCGCCCAACCCAAATATGGCAACGATATTGATGAGGTAGACAGACTGGCTGGAAAGTTGAGCGGTGATTCATATCGGATTATCAGGAGTTACGATAATTCACCTTTTCGAAAATATATCGTTGCCAGAGAGGGTCTTGCCTGGCATTACTTTGGTGGACTCGGAGTTGGAGCGTTGCCGAATGGAAGAAAGGCCTATGAACCGCTTAATGATGGGGCGTTGTCCCCAATGAGAGGCGGGGATAAAAAAGGCCCGACCGCTGTGCTTCGTTCGGCGATAAAAGCGGGATTTAAGGAATCGTTTGCTTCAGTCCTGAATCAGAAGTTCTCAGCGACAATGATTCAGAGTAAAGATAGCGTCGAGAAACTGGTCGCCTATACCAACGCGTTTATGCTGAATGGCGGTTCTCATATCCAATATAACATGGTAGACACCAACGAATTGCGAGATGCCAAAATACATCCTGAAAAACACGAGGATCTGATCGTGCGTATCGGTGGATTCAGCGCCTACTTCATCCAGCTTTCTTCGGATATTCAAGACGATGTTATTAACAGAAACGAACATAGTCTGTAATCGGGTCACACAATCCTTGAGAAGAGAGTAAGCTTTGCCCCCGTCAGAGACACTCACAACATTATGAGGCGATCTACTTAATAGACCTAATCTGGTGTAATTGGAAAAACACAGGAGTCTTTATAATGGACAAGTCCTGTCCTACACCTGAGCCGTTCAGAGCAATGGTCGGAAATATCCTTTTTTTGACGCTACTGTTCTTTGTGGCCTTTATCAGCCGCTATATATTTTCACCATTAATGCCGGTCATAGAAGAGGAGTTGGCCCTTACTCATGGTCAGGCCGGTTCGATCTTCCTCTTTGGCTCGATGGGCGCCCTCGCGGCTTCAGTCTGCTCTGGATTTGTGTCGTCTCGACTCACCCACAGGGGGACACTTATTCTTTCCACATTCTTAGTGGGTGTTATTTTATTGGCCCTCACCTTTCACTCATCCCTTTGGGCGGTTCGTGCGGCCATGCTGGTTCTTGGTATGGCCGCCGGCCTTGGCCTTCCGTCCAATATAGCCACCATTACAGCACTGGTAAATCGACAGGATTGGGGCAAGGCACTGGCCGTACAGCAGTTAGCGCCCCCCTTGAGTTTGGTTCTTGGTCCCCTGTTGGCCGTTGCCCTTTTGGCCATATTGTCATGGCAGATGGTTTTGGTGTGTCTGGGTGTATTTGCCCTGGTTGTTGCTTTTGCCTTCCTACGATTCGGGAAAGTCGGTGGATTCCCGGGCGATGCCCCAAGCCTCTCACTAGCCAAAGTGATCCTGGGTAGAAAATCATTCTGGGTCATGATCATCCTTTTTGCCTTTGCCATGGGCGGACAGGTGGGAATCTATGCCATGCTGCCATTGTATCTGGTAACCGAGCATGGCATGTCAGGTGAGTTTGCCAATACGCTTTTGGGTCTATCACAAATATCAGGGCTGTTCATGACCTTTTTTGCCGGATGGATGACGGACCGAATCGGCGAGAAACAAGCGATATTCTGGGTTTTGCTGGTTTCCGGTATTGCTACCATATTATTGGGCGCGTTGTCGGGTGGGTGGCTTGTGTTTGTTGTCTTTTTACAGCCCGCGTTGATTGTCTGTTATTTCCCAGCCGGATTTGCGGCTCTTTCCCGAATTGTCCAACCGAATATGCGAAGCCTGGCCTCTGCATGGGCCCCGCCCATGGCTTTTCTTTTGGGCGGCGGCCTTTTTCCCACAGCCCTTGGATACATAGGGCAGTCCTATACCTTTGGCTTGGGCATCAGTCTTGCCGGGTGTATGATTGTTCTCGGTTCCTCGTTGGTGTTTTTACTCACACTGCTTGAAAAGCTGGAAGAGGGTTGTTGAAAAATGCCGTTCTTTGGGTGCTTTAGGGTCATTTGGCTTTGCCTGAATATCCAGATACCCCTTCTATTGGCTATCGGTTGACAGTAAAAAAAGAGACAAAATAAAACGTGATACGGTGTCCCTTTCCAGGGATGGCTCAAGACCGGAGCCTATGGGCCCGAATATTCATTTTCATAATTTAATTGACAAATTGAATTATATATATTAACTTAAAATTTGAGTTATATGTATGTAGCAGGAGGCTCAAATGAAAAAACAGAGGAGCGACGCACTCAAGACACGCCTGAAATTACTTGAAGCTGCGAGCGAGGTCTTTGGGAGAAAAGGTTTCTTGAGCGCTACTCATGAAGATATATGCAGTAAGGCCAACGCAAATACGGCTGCCATTAATTACCATTTTGGCAGCAAAGAGAATCTTTATATAGAAGCATGGAAGTACTCATTCAAAAAATCCATGGAAAAACATCCCCCTGAAGGAGGGGCGCTTCCCGGCGATCCACCAGAAAAAAGATTGCGCGGGAGAATCTTATCCTATTTACAGCGGATTGCTGATCCTGAAACCTATGATATTGATATCATGCTCAAAGAAATGGCCAATTCCACAGATCTTCTTGTTGAGGTTATGACAGTTACAACAGAGCCGATTGAACGCGATTTCAGATCAATCCTCAAGGAAGTCATAGGTAAAAGAGCAACCAAAGATAAGATAGATTTTTGCCATATGAGTATCTTGTGCATGTGTTTTGGACAGATGCTGCATTTTAGATTTGCTAGTGAAGATACTCGGATACAAAGGCCAAGTTTTATGCCGATTGATATCAAAGTAGAGAAATTGGTTGACTATATCATAGAGTTCATAATGGCCGGGATTCGATCCCTAAATGAGTCATCAAAACGAGACAAGAGGTGATAATATAATCACAGAGGTACTTCATGAAATCCCTTATTTATTCGACATTTGTCACATTATGCGAATGGGTCATTCCGGTTGTAACAGTTTTCATGCTCTCAAGTTGTATGACCGTGGGGCCTGATTATTCACCACCGGAAATGCAGACACCTGAGGCATGGCAAAAAGAGGTCGGGAATACGCCTTATGATCGATCAAACCAGGATACTCTGGCAAGCTGGTGGACGACCTTCAAAGACCCTGTCTTAACCACGCTTATGGAAAATGCAGTCTCTAAAAATCTAAGTCTCAAGGAGGCCTTAAGCCGTGTCAGACAGGCGCGTATACAGAGAGGAATTACCGGGGCTGATCGGTTTCCATCCATCAATGCATCAGGTTCTGCGGGGCGAAGTTACAGAGAAGACGCTGAAGGTGACTTTTCCGGGACCGATAGTTTTAGACTCGGTCTTGACGCAAGCTGGGAATTGGACATCTTCGGAGGCGTGAAACGATCCCTGGAAGCAGCCGACGCGGAACTGGAGGCAACTCAGGAATCTTATCACAACGTGCTCGTTTCCCTTCTGGCCGAAACAGCTACAAATTATATACAGCTGAGATCCTATCAGTCCAGACTCTTGGTAGCAGAAGAAAATCTTAAAACCCAGGAAGAGACATTCAATATGACCCAATGGCGCTATCAGGCCGGTTTGACAACGGGATTGGATGTTGAAAGGGCGAGGGCTAATCTGGAGGGGACACGCGCTCAGATACCCTCTCTGAAAAGTGGCTTGGAACAGACCAAGAACAGGATTGCGATCCTTCTAGGGGAACAACCCGGCGCTCTCGATGAGGCGCTTGACGTTTATAAACCCGTTCCGGTACCGCCGGAAGAAATCGCGACGGGCATTCCCGCCGACCTTCTACGTCGTCGCCCGGACCTGCGAAAAGCGGAAAGGGATCTTGCAGCACAGACAGCGAGAATAGGAACGGCTGAAGCCCGACGTTACCCCACGATCACCCTTTCCGGCAACATCGGACTGGATGCCTTGACGCTGGAAGACCTCGTCGGCAGAGACAGTCTCAGCACAAGCGCCACTGCCGGTATTTCGTGGCCTGTTTTCAAGGCAGGGGCGATCATCAGAAACATTAAGCTGCAATGGGAGATAAAAGATCAGACATTGCTCTCATATAAGGCGACACTTCTTACAGCTCTTGAAGAAGTCGAAAATGCGTTGACCTCCTATTCTTATGAACTGGCAAGAAGGGAATATCTACTGAAGCAATCGCAGTCAGCGCAGCGATCGGCTGAGATTTCACGGGCGCAGTATTCCTCGGGGCTTATTGATTTTCAATCGGTCCTCGACACAGAACGGACCTTGCTGTCATCACAGGATCAGGTAGCTCAAAGTGATGCCCAGGTCATAATAAACCTTATCTCCTTATACAAAGCCTTGGGTGGCGGATGGCAGAGACCTTCATTTGACAAAGAATCATAGAAATGAAGCGACGAGGTTAGGGTTAAAAAGACGGAAGATCACAAGGAGAAGATTCCCTATGTTAGAAACAGGAGAGAAATAATGGAAACAAAAACAGATGCGCAATCCGAAATAGTTAAAACACTCGGTATTGGCTCATCCAAAGGACGCAGAAAAAAATGGAAATGGATAATCGCATTGGCAGTTCTGGCAGTAATCATCATGGCAGCAGTTTTTGCAGGAAAGAAAAAAAACACTGCCGCAGAGGATTGGTTTAAGACGAAAGCAGCTGAACGGGGTCCCATGACGGTGACCGTAACCGCCACAGGCTCTCTCCAACCGACAAACCAGGTGGATGTGGGGAGTGAGCAGTCCGGAATCGTCGAAAGCGTGGAAGTCACCTACAATGATCGCGTCAAAGTGGGCCAGGTTCTCGCTCGACTCGATCCCTCTATACTGGAGGCCCAGGTCATGCAGTATAAAGCCAACCTGGAATCCGCCAAGGCTCAGCTTCTTCAAAACAAAGCCACTGTCACTGAAACCAGAAACAAATTGAAACGCCTTAAGGAAGTCTGGGAACTCAGTGATAAACAGGTGCCTTCACAGGACGAGCTCGATACGGCTGAGGCGGCCCTTCAAAGGGCTCTGGCGAGTGAAGCCTCTGCAAAAGCGAATGTTTCCCAAGCCCAAGCGACACTCGAAGCCAAAGAGACAGATCTTTCAAAACTGATCATATATTCTCCCGTAAACGGTATTGTCCTTGACCGCAAGGTGGAGCCCGGCCAGACCGTCCAGGCGTCCTTTCAAGCGGTAACCCTCTTTACCCTGGCAGAGGACCTGACTCGAATGGAACTTCACGTGGCTGTAGATGAGGCGGACGTGGGTCGAGTCAAGGCAGGGCAGAAAGCTACCTTCACCGTCGACGCTTACCCGGATAGAACCTTTGAAGCAAATGTCATCCAAGTCCGATATGGCGCCAAGACCGAACAGGGAGTCGTCACCTATGAAACTGTACTTTCTGCGGATAATAGCGAACTTCTGCTTCGGCCCGGCATGACTGCTACAGCGGATATCGTTGTGAATGAGATCGAGGATACGCTTCTGATACCCAACGCTGCCCTTCGTTTCTCCCCGGAAGAAGGGGATTTGAAGCGGTTTTCCGGAAAACCGAAGTCCAATCCTGAAGCGTCTGAGGACGAAACAACTGAAAAAGTAAAAAGAGAGCAGCAAAAGGTTTGGATCGTTCAAGATGGAAAGATCGTACAAGTCCCGATCAACATTGGAGAAACCGACAACATCAACACGGAAGTGAAAAGCGGTGATCTGAAACCGGGCGATTTGCTTATCATAAACACCGCGCCCAAGGGGGCCATGTCAGTTACGGTTGGGTGATGAAGATGATTTCGAACACACAAACAACGTCTGAAAACAGCCCCTTAATCAGGTTTGACGGCATTTCAAAAGTCTATGGAACCGGCCACGCTGCTGTGATCGCCCTGGATCATGTCGCTTTTTCCGTCGATCGGGGGGAGTTCGTCGCAGTGATGGGGCCCAGTGGTTCTGGAAAATCCACCTGCATGAATATACTTGGATGTCTCGACTCGCCATCTGCTGGGGACTATCTTTTTGAAGGGGTGAATGTATCGAAACTAACCAGGAATCAACGAGCCCTTCTGCGCCGGCACTATATCGGTTTCGTGTTCCAGGGTTACAACCTGCTCAACCGAACCACTGCCCTCGAAAATGTGGAACTTCCCCTCTTCTACCGGGGGATCCCTGCCAGGAAGCGAAAAATCATGGCACGGGATGCCCTGGATGCCGTGGGGCTTCTCGGGTGGGAACGCCATACCCAGGCCGAGCTTTCCGGAGGGCAGCAGCAGCGGGTAGCTATTGCACGGGCCCTGGTAAG
Source organism: uncultured Desulfobacteraceae bacterium (assembly GCA_964520425.1). GTDB lineage: Bacteria > Desulfobacterota > DSM-4660 > Desulfatiglandales > HGW-15 > JAFGFY01. Next base: position 1,250 of record CAZFMX010000007.1, on the reverse strand, counting down.
CGAACCTAAGGTCCTTCTTGCCGATGAACCCACTGGGAATCTCGATTCGGCCAGAAGTCGCGAGATCATGAATTTGCTTTCAACCCTTAATAAAGACACGGGTATTACGATCGTAATGGTTACCCACGAACAGGAGGCGGCTGAATACGCCGGGCGTATTATCCATTTTCGAGACGGGAAGATCGAAAACGACATGCTCAATGGAGGGAATTAATAGTGTTTTGGCAAACCATCCTGATGTCTATCCGGGAAATCCGGCGGAACCTCATGCGATCCATGTTGACAATCCTCGGAATTGTCATTGGAGTGGCATCGGTCATCATTATGGTAACACTCGGTTCAGGCGCCACCAAAAAGGTAACATCCTACCTGGGGGATCTCGGAACAAACCTTTTAATAGTGAGACCGTCCGAGGCGGCTTTTAGGAGCGGGGCCCGATTTGAAAGCATTATGTTCAAATATGCGGATAGTCAGGCCATTGAACGGGAAATAGATGGGATTTCCGCCGTGGCGCCTCGCATAAACCGTTCGGTACAGGTTATCTATGGGAACGAGAACAGGCCAGTCAGCATCACCGGGAGCACTAACGGGTATATTACAGCCCAGAATTGGGTGATCTCCCTGGGGAGATCTTTCACGGAAGGAGAGAGCCATTCCGGGAAAGCGGTTTGTATTTTGGGAGCAACGGTTCGGGATGAGTTGTTCGGAGCGCAAAATCCCGTGGGTGAGACTATCCGGCTGCAAAATACATCCTTCCGGGTGATCGGGGTTTTTGAAAAAAAAGGAAGTCTGGCCTTTGGCATTGGTGATCAGGATGATTTCATATTGGTACCATTAAAAGCCTTCCAGCGGCGAATTACCGGAAACACTTTCATATCGAACATCATTGTTTCCGCCAGGAACGAGGCGTCAACTGAAAAGGTGAAAAGTGATATCGAAAACCTCATGCGGCAACGCCGCAAAATTACGATAGACGAGGAAGATAATTTCGAGGTCACAGACATGAAGGATGCCGTCAGCATGGTGACCAGAGTGACAGGCACACTGACCCTGGTGTTAAGCGCCATCGCGGCCATAAGTCTATTGGTAGGTGGTATCGGCATCATGAACATCATGTTGGTTTCGGTTACAGAGCGAACCCGTGAGATCGGAATAAGACTTGCCATCGGCGCCCTTGAGCGAAATGTACTGACTCAGTTTCTAGTGGAGGCCATCGTGCTTTCATCATTTGGAGGGCTATTGGGGATGAT
>CAZFMX010000006.1:27319-71340 GCA_964520425.1 uncultured Desulfobacteraceae bacterium | reverse complement strand
CCTTTAGGCGAAGACTTCAGTTCGATTTTTTTAGACGGTCAGGATTCAAGGGTTCCAGGATTCTAGGATTCAAGTGAAACAGAAATGAGTTCACAGCTAGCAGGTCATAGCTCATGGCATACGATCAGCTATAAGCTCTTTTCCACTCGACCCCTTGACTCCTTGGACCCTCAAGCCTTCGGCTTCAGTCGAAGGTGGTTGACTCTCATTTGTATGGCAAAATGATCACATATTCAGAAACACTAGTGTTTTTCAGTGAGGCAGGCGACATCACCGTTCATGGTTGTTAGATACAGCTTCTCATTTGCCGCGATCATACCATCCCAGACAGGAAGGGAATCCAGCCTGTACTCGGAGATCCTTTCGCCGTTTTGAGTGGATACGGCCCATATGCGCGCACCATCTTTACCCTTTAAAAGTTCACTCTGTTCAGCGAGTTTCTCAAGGATTGCTGCATCGTCCATCGCGAAAAAGGCCTCTTCTTCGTCTACAACATCCGGAGGCCCGGCGACAAAGAGCGTTTTATCGGCAATGACCATGGCGCGAACCTGAATGTCCGGTTTATCTACCTTCCACTTGAAGCTCAGGGCTGATTGATCGGCCATCGGAATTCCCTGCCGGAGTTTCCAATCCCCGGTGGAGATAAAGCTGACAGGCATGTTTCCCATTCCTCCAACTTTGGGTTTTGGGGCTGGTTTCGCCTTTGTTCCAGGTTTGGGCGCTGTCTCAGCAAGAGGTTTGGTTTTGGCCGCTACTTTCGGTTTTGCCTTTGGTGCCGGAAACAGGGGCTGGTTCACTCTCTCGATATCCTCCGGTCGGCTTGATTTGGCCGCCGCGTACAACTGGTACTCTAGGACTGTCGATTCGCTAAGGAACTCCGGCTTGCGCGCGTACCCATATACGTTCATATCGTCAACCGCGATCAGACGTCCGGAAGGGGTGAGTCGAGCCATCACTTCCCATGAACCCCAACCGCTCGTTACGCTCTTGCCGAACATCATATAAGATCTGGAGAATTGAGTATCGTCCAGGAATCCGATTGGAGAAAAGACATGTGCCCCTTCGCCTGTCTGATCCCCAACATCCCTGACCTCGATATGCCTCCGGTTTCCGTCAAGATCGAACTGCTGGGAGCGCATATAGATATATTTCCCATCACTGGATAGAATATCGGACAGGCCGACAGGCATATTCAGACCTTGAATATACTCATGAAGGTTCTCGCCTGTTTCCGGATTTATTTCATTGAGGACGATTTCCGAAAGTTTTTCACCGGTTACGGGATTCAATTGCAGAAGGCGCATTCCCCCATCCATGAACACCGATCTGCCGGCAACACAATAGATTTTATCATTCTGAACAAGAATGCTTCCATGCACGGGCCAGACCGATTCCACCTGTTCGTAAGCGACCATGCGCAGATCCATTGGAGCCGTGCGGAAACGCCAGACAAGAATACCATCTGTCGAATTGAGACAATAGACATATCCGTCTGCCGAACCGAATAATACGCGTCCTTGATATATGGTTGGAGGGGAGTCTATCCGTCCTCCTGCAGTATATTTCCAGAGTATTTTTCCATTGGTCTCATCCAAAGCATATAGCGTATGGGCGTCCACCCTGGATACATAGACCCTGTTGCCTGCAACAACCGGACTGCTCAATTTCCCCCCGAGCTTTACCTTCCATTGAGTATCGATGTCCGATGAGACTTTCGTCGTTGTATAAGCACTCCGCTTTGTATCATGGCGATAGGTTGGCCAGTCTTGGAATCCCGCACTGTCGATTATCTCTTGATTATAGACAGCCCCCTTTTCCAGCCTGTTTGCCTCAGTCGACTGTATATTCCGTTTGGGATTGCTGTCTGAACCCATCGCAGAAAACCCGTTCAGTTTGGCTTCCATATAGCAGGCACAGGCATGAGGTGGCGCGTAGATTAGTCCATTGCTGGGCATGATACCATAAATGCATCCACCGCGAACGTAGTGGTTTATATCCCAGTTTTTAGCTTGGAGGTCGACAAATTCAATCCCCGTTCGGGATGGTATAATGTATTTTTCTGTAGCTTTGCTTGGGTAACATCTTTGATGGAACCAGTATTTTGCTTGATAGCCCGGAATCTCTTCAATAAGTTCTCCTGTCCTAAGGTCTCGACCATAGTAATTCCCACTATCCTGGACATTCGCCGTTTGTCCGGTCCAGACTAGTCCATTGATTATAAATACATCCTCGGGAGAGTAATGCCCGGAACCTGGTTGCGGGGCATCCCACAATTTTTTGCCGTCCGAGGTTGACATTGCGATCACTTTTCCCGGCTGGCCGAATCCTTTGGGTCCTACAGAAAAGAGAAGAACATCGTCGTAAACGACTATTCTGGGCGAGTATGATGTGTCAATCATCTTGGTTTGAATCGCCTCGGATTGCCAATCTACTTTTCCATTGCTGCGATCGAGGCAAATGATCTTTTCTCCGTCATAAAAATATACGGCTTTTGTATCCGCTGAAAGCGATAGAGGGGCAACGGGAGATTTTATTTTCCACAGTGTCTCCCCATCTGAAATATTGATGGCCGCTATCTGACCGGAGTCTTTACCCCAGCCCCATTCTGATCTCGCCCATTCGGCATTCTCCCAGACATAGGTTATCTTGGGAGCGTAGGTTGCCTTTGTTTTTTCCGGACGTCCAATCAGGACAAAGAGTATATTATCCGAAAAAATGATTTCTGAAGTCTCTTCAGTATCCGGAAAAGTCCGCATTATTTCGCCGGTCGCGGCATCCAACTCACTCAACGAAGCATTGATGCCCAGGGTGACATAAACACGGTCTCCAATGGCCACCAGACGTCTCGGCAGGTAAGAGGGTCCGCTCTTCAGGGTGAACATGTGGTTGTACCACTCGGGAATCGGTTTTTTCCACAGGATGGTCCCATTGTAGGCATCGCGAGCAATCAGGTAGTTTTCAGGGGGCAACTCGATTGATTCGGTTGGACCTTCATCCATGATGTAAAAAATCCTTCCATTGGCGGAAACAAGCGCGCTCATACTTGCCGTCGTGTCATGGTGTCTGCCCCATCGGGGGCTCCCGATCCATTGATAATTTCTTATCGGTCCTACTGTGTCATCCTTGGAGACAGGGTTGCCGCCCGCATTGTATAAATACTGGTTCCATTCGTCCAATCCGTCCGGTTTCTCTTTAACCGTCTTTTCCCAGCCATTGAGCCCTTTTGTGAAAAGCACACCATTTGGCGTAAGTACCCGCATTGCTTCATCTTCTGAAATTTCCCCAAGATCTTCGGCAACGATCATATTGACTAGATTGTCCTTATAGGGCAGATAACTTCCCGTGAGTCGATCAACCGATATCGGGCCGTAATCCTGCCTGGACGCGATATATTCCCGGGCTTTTTGTACGTTTTCTATTTTCGGGTCCAGCCCTTGGACAAGGAAGCTGTCGCCCGTTTTAAGGGCTTCCGTCAATATCCCGTCTCCGCAATTGACATGTACAATGAGCCCACCTTGAAGACCTGATTCCTCAAGAATGTTTTTTGCCTGTTCGGACGGGGGCATTTTTGAGCAGCCTTGAAAAAGAGCTAACGAGAAAAAAGAGAGCAGTAGTACCCTTGTAATGAATGACTTTGATGAAAAGGAGCAGCTTTTCATAGGTATAAACCTCCGAATTAGAGCCAATCCTGGCCCGATAATAGATCTCGAGCGTGCCAGGTGTGTTTTGGGTGCATATGGCTTTCGGTGTTGAATTTCAGATGTTCTTCTCTGAAGATCGAGCATTCTAAGTCCAACCGGGTAAGTGGTGTGATAAGAACATACAAAAAGGGTACGAGTACAATAATTTAAGCATCGCGGGTCAAGATAATTACGGCTCCATGATTTGGTGTGAAGAGACGCTTAAATAACTGAACGAAATGATCCCATGATTTCGCAAATATAAACAGATTGGAAAACAAAAAAGCCGGACAGAATATCCGGCTTTTTATTGGCTATATAACTCCGGCTTTTCTCATTAATCCGGAAATCCCCGCACCAACGACATCCACGACAGCAGTACCACCGTCAATGACCAATTCAGCGCCTGTCATAAAGGATGAATCGTCGCTTGCCAGGAATGTACAGATTCCACCCATTTCATGGATATCCGCGAATCTGTTTAAAGGCATTGCTGTGGCAATCTCTTTGATAAATGGGTCTGTCTCCATTCCAACCATTTTTGCAGCTTGTCCAAAATCCGCTTCTGTCATTTCTGTTGTGACACCGCCGGGGCAGACTGCGTTACATCGGATTTTATCCTTTCCATAGTCCAAAGCTGTCTGTTTGGTTAACATAATGAGTCCGGCCTTGGTTGTGCAATAGGCGGTTCTTCCCGGAAGACATCTTAGTCCACCAACAGACGCGATATTGATAATGGATCCCCCTCCCGCCTTGATCATATGGGGAATAGCCTCTTTCATCATCATCATAGGACCTGTCAGATTGATGGCCAGAGTTTTGTTCCAGTTTTCAATCGATATATCAGTTACAGAGCCTATCATACTGATACCCGCGTTATTGACCAGAACATCGAGCTTCCCGCCGAATTTCACAGCGGTTTCCACCATCCCTTTGGCATCTTCTTTCTTGGAAACATCACCAGGGAATATCTTAACACTACCTGCCGGCAATTTTTGGGCCATATCTTCAAGTAATCCTTTACGACGACCTGAAATGACAATCTTGGCGCCCTCCTTGACAAATCTTTCAGCGACCGCCGCGCCAATGCCGCCACCACCTCCTGTTATCAATACGACTTTTCCTTCTAATTTCATATGAATACCCTCCAATAAGAATTTATGGTAAGAACTTCATATTTTATGTATGAGTGTAGGGGAGTTATGGCTTGTGTGTCAAGTAAAAGAGGATCACGCCATGAGACCTTTTAAAAGCGCTCCTTTTGCTCAATCTTCCGCCGCTGATATAAGCTATAAAGGGGTAAGCTGAACCACCCCCAAATACTAATCATCGAAATACTACAAGATATACTTGTAATATACTTGTAGAAAAGTTTGCCACGTTAATTAACTTTGAACAAGATTGAACATTTTTCAAAGGTCCCACGATGCCGTAAATGGATTTTTTTAAGGCGGAAATCGTTAGTGAATAAATTCGAAAAGGGATGCCCGGAAGGTGGTTCGCTACAGGCGATGCCACTGTGTAATAGATTCGCTGCGAAATATCATGACTATTGTGGGTAAAAAAGTATGGACGTAATGTTGAATCCATTATAATAAAACAAGGGATCCAAGTTATCATTTTACTGATTACAGCGCCGTAGATACGAACTGGCTGAATTTATCCAGGAACAATAGTCTTTTGGTATTGAATATTTCGTGTTTATCAAACGATGCTGAAGTAGGATTAGAAAATCGGGCTACTAAAGGGAGTATTAATGACTGATCATAAAGAGCCGACACACATCATGGGCGTTTCTTTGCTCCATAAGTGCAATTTCAATTGCGAGCATTGTGGATACATCTATATCGGCGACGCCGAAGACCATGTAATTCGCCCGGGGTACCGTTTGACCTGGGAACAGGTTATGACAGCTATTTCGGAATGTACCAGTCTGAAAGATTCATACTGGAACATGAATTACACGGGCGGTGAACCGACCCTTTGGGAAGAAGATGGCAAGGATTTTGTGGATATCCTTATTGCGACGGCTAATGCCGGAGCATTGCCTACCTACAATACCAACGGGAGTTATTTCCACGACTATGACCAGACGTACGGATTTTTCCATAAGTACATAGACAATGCCGACACGCTGCTGAAGACCTTTATCAGTATGGATAAATTCCATAAGAATTACGATCAGGAAACCGGCAGGGCAGAGAGTCTTGACAATATATTGAAGGTCTTGGAGACATTCCCCGACGATAAGAGAAGCCTTCTGCCCACTCACGTAGTGATCATTGTAACCACGGATCCCGATTCCTCGCTGCCTGAGGAGATGAAGCAGCATTACGGTTCAATGGGTATTACCTTTGGAGATTTTCCTATGTTGGATATTGGGAAGGCGAAGAATCTCAAGGATCGGCTACCGGAGTTTTCGGGTTACCCACCCATGCCGGTCAAGGAAGGGAGCGGTCCACCGGTTCTTGTCCTGGTCGGGGATGATTACTATGTCGGGAATACGAAGACCGGCAAACTGGGCCGCATGCTGGATCTTTATCCGGATGGGAAATAGTGGACTCGATAAACCTTCTTCATAATTCGAATCTTCATACATATTCTGCAACAACTACGACCGGATGAATCTTCAATCAATTGCATGATGGAAATATCGGCTACAGGATGATTTGAGATAATCCCATTTCAGGAACTGCACCGTTATCGATAATCTTAATATCCCTGCGGGGAATGGGAGAAAATCCCTCGCCTTCAGGCGAAGACTTTAGTTAAATATTATACACCCCGCAGGGTTCAAGGGTTCCAGGATTCAAGGATTCAAGTGAAACAGAAATGAGTTCACAGCTAATAGATCATAGCTCATGGCATACGATCAGCTATAAACTTTTTTCCCCTCGACCCCTCGACCCCTTGGATCCTTGGACCCCAAGACTTCGGCTTTAGCCGAAGACGATTGACTAACTCGAGCAAAACTTTTAGAGTTCCGGTGGCGTTAAATCCGGTGGAGCGATGACATTTACATTCATTCGAGCCGTTGCGTTATAGATCGCTTTCGTATAAATTCCTGCGACCAAGACCTGGTGGATGCCTGCAATGCTCTGCATAAATCGGTCTGGGTATCTTATCTTCACTTCAGCCCTGTTTGAGCAATATCTGCGCATATTTTTCATGGTTGCAGGAGCGTTTTCAGGAACATTTTTGAAAGAGGGTGTTTCCATGTCGTGTATTCCAGACTGAATTCTGCCGGGCCAAATAACAAAACCCTGCAGGTCTTTGCTGAATCCGCCCATGGTCACTTCTGCTCCAACCGGAAATTTCACTTCCGGGACAATGTCTCGCCCGAAACCATGATAGTCTCGCAGGTTAAAAGGAAGCGGCGCTGCATCAGCTCCAAAAAATCTGATCGGTGCAACGCAATGACGGAGTATGGCAACGGACTTCTTCGTATCGACCTCAGATACATTATGAAAAAAAGAGGGTTTCCCACTGATTTCCTGTAGTACAAGGGAAGAGAGTAACATGCAGACATCCGCTTCACATGGCGCTGTTATGCCTTCGTCCCGCAATCTGGTATAAGCAATGCACGGTAGCGGCAATATCGGGTTCTGATCGAATGAGAAACTCAGACAGTCAATTGAGATTGCAGAGAGTCCTTCCCGGTCTATTAGGGATCGAAGCAGGACATACATTTTACAGGCCTTAAGAATCGCGTCATCCGTAGGTTCCACAATCTTCACGGCCTCTTTTTTCAGACGTTTCATTTCCCTCCTGGCTTCTGATTCGTCAACCATTTCAAGTAGCGGCTTCAATTCCGATATCGGCCGGTACTCAAGCCTGACGCCAGTATGTTGGTAAATGTAATCTGCATCGAGATGGGGGGCCGAGACGCTGGAGGAGTCAAATGGCTTGCCGAAAATAAGGGCTTTCTTGCCTTCCAGAATCCTGGGAGCTGCAAAGATCTTTACCAGCTCCAAAAAATGGGATTCCGAATTGGAGAGCACGGAATTGATGCCTTTTCTTCGGAGCCTTGCCACTGCATCCGCTTCCAGCATGATCAGATCGGGACTTGACGCGATCACTATGACGGGAATGTTTGGGTTGTCGAGGTAGTCGCCGATTCTTGCTGAAGAGATGCCCATAGGCAGATTGATAGCAAGAATATCTGCGTCATGTTCTTGAATGGCAGCGGCGGATTCCTTGAGTTTCTGATAGTCGATCTTGATTGGTGTCACATTGAAATCGTATTCATTGATGGCTTGAATCGATTCAATAAGCTTTCTGAATCTTTCGGGATTGTCACTTGAAAAAAGCAGGTTTCTTTTTCTCCCAGCGGGGCTCGGTTTTGTTCCAACTGAAGTCGTACTAGTGCTTTGCCCCTCAAGAGCAGCCGCTGGAAGACTAACAGCCATACTCGCCAGAGCGGTTGTCTTAAAAAAGCCACGTCTACTGATATGTATCCCTTTTTGACTATTCCCCATTGATACTTCCCCCTTATCAATACTCACTATTCATGGCTATTCCCGTACATCATATATTCGGGATCTACTGTGGGATGCATTTGAGATGTGAAGCGTTTGCGGGTTGAGATTGTTTTGGATAGCTGAATCCTTAATACTAAAGATCCCCGCGCGGAGTGAACCTTTAATGCTTACATGTGTGAATCCCCAGACCAAATTGCTACCACACTATAGTGTCATATGTCAAGACGAGTCAAATCTATGTGGCAGTTCTTTTCGCTTGACCTGTAATCTGATTCTCTTTATATATTCCTAAGCTAAAAATAAGGCCTTATTAATACTCAATTCATCCAGGAGAGGAGGATCTATGGAGTTCGATTCTTCGCGAAGAAAGTTCATAAAAGCCGGAATAATTCTTCCTGCAGCAGGAATTGCATCGGCACACAGCTTTTCTGCTTTTGCTCAAACACCATCCAGTGCCGCTTATCGGGTGTTAGGCAAAACGGGTTTGAAAGTCTCTACTGTAGGTTCCGGCGTCGGCATCGAGCCCGATCCTCAAATTATTAAACGAGCCATCGATTTGGGTGTCAATTATTTCGACACAGCCCGTGGCTATGGAAATGGCAACAGTGAGCGGATAACGGGAATCGCTCTTAAGGGAAAAAGGAATAGGGTGATACTGGCGACAAAAACCGATGGAGGAACCAAGGCTGATATATTCAAAGATATGGATGAAAGTCTCAAGGCGCTGAACACAGATTATGTAGATATCTGGCACTTGCACTCCAGAGACACGCCCGATACGATTACCGATGAAGCCGTTGACGCTTGTGAAACGCTCAAAAAGCAGGGAAAGACTCGTTTTATCGGCGTGAGTACGCACGACGTACATGCAGTGGCGGATTATATCCTGAAGATTGGAAAATTCGATGTTGTACAGACAACCTACAGCTATGCCATAGGCGGCGCCCCTTTAAGGCAGAAGGCTATTGCTAAATTGTACGCAGCAGGTATCGGGATGGTGGCGATGAAGGTTATTATCGCGGTGGCCGGTTTCATACCAAGAGAAGTCAATTTACCCAAAGAGGGGTCTTTGGCGGCCATAAAGTGGGTTCTTTTGAATCCCGCGATATCAACCACAGTTCCTTATGTGAAGAATATCGCCGAACTTGAGATGAACGTGCGAGCCATGAATGAGACTTACACGCCGCAGGACGAGAAAATGCTGTACACGCGAAACGAGGAGATTCGTCCGCTTTATTGCCGTATGTGCTATGAGTGTAAAGGAATTTGTCCGAAGGGTGTGCCCGTCACAGATGAATTACGTTTTCTGGCCTATAACGATTTTGGCGGCAATTTCAATCAAGCACAGGAGAGCTTTAGACATCTTCCGGAGGAGATCCGAAGTGTGCGTTGCAGTGATTGTTCTTCTTGCGCGATTCAGTGCCCGAATGGAGTCGATGTCCACAACAGGTTGATTCGAGCGCAGGAGCTTCTGACATAGATCCGAGCGGCAGGATGATCACGAATACGCTTTCACCCGTAGCGAAGCGATGTCATAACCAAAGCGGCAAAAACCAGTTAGAATTGAGGTTTAAAGGGAGGTAACTTATGCGGATAAATACAATGATTGCAAGTGTAATTCTGTTTACCATGGCCGCGGCCTGTCAGAGGCCGGAATCTTCAAGTAATGAATCCACAAGTCCAGATCCGGGATCTCAATCCTTATGCGACAGGGCTTGTCTGGAGAACTACGTTGACAAGTATATGGATGCAATGCTTGCCAATGATCCGAATGAGGCCCTTTTTGTCAAGGATTGCAAATTCACGGAAAACGGCGTGCGATTGCCCTTAGGGAGCGAAGGCCTCTGGGCGAGTATGGTCGGTAAGGGATCGTATCAATTCTATGTCCCCGATATAGAGAACCGGCAGATCGGTTTTTTCGGAACCGCAAGAGAAGAACCCCAGGAGCCAGACGGCGAGCCCAGGCCTGTGGCCATTGCGCTACGATTGAAAATCGATAACGGATTGATCTCCGAAGCGGAACAACTGGTCATAAGGCCGGAAAGCAACCTACTGAACCCCGATCGTGGTCCTTCGGGTCCCTCGGCAGCCGAGAGTATTGAAAAAATGGGGAGAGAACTAGGAAATCCACATCCGATATTCACTGCAGTCATTCCTGAGGACAAACGGCCTTCACACGATGAAATGATCAGGACTGCGAATTACTATTTCTCAGGAATGCAGAAAAATGACGGCAAAGGAGTCGATGGCACGGGCACCTACCCCTTTACCGATGACTGCGACCGGTACGAAAACGGCGGTCGGTCGACAAACGTTCCCCTGGGTCCCGGACAGGAAATGCCGGATCCACTCAAGGAGACAGTGTATTCGTCCCATTGGGGATGTAAGGAGCAGTTTGAATCCGGGCTGATCCATTTTGTAACCCGGATCCGTGACCGCCGCTTTGTCGCGGTGGATCGAGAACGCGGGATCGTATTCAGTTTTTGTTTCTTTGACCATTCCGCCGGGGAATCCCGCCATTTTACTACACCCGACGGTCGTGAAGTCGTTGCAGGACCGGCAGAACCTTGGACCTGGCAGATAGCAGAGCTGTTCAAGGTAGAGAATGGCAATATTCGGCGCATTGAAGCCATTCTTCAGCGTTGCCCTTACGGGATGAACTCCGGATGGAGTACGTATGAGGATGGGCTGTCGGACAAGATACAGATCATCAGGTAGTGCCCATCCATAAACGGCCCTTTTGGCCAATCTCTGTGTCACGCTTCAGATCGAAATCCTCGAAATACTCTAATGTATTCCTGTGGTTTCAATCTTCGCGTTCCTTGATCTTGACCAAAATTCGCGTTTCTGGATGGACACTAGGTAGTTATTATTTACCGGACCGTCTGATATAAAAAGGTCCGACAAAATCCAGATCATCAGGTACGAATAAGAATTAATAAGGGAGCAATTTATGATAATAAGTCTCTTGCTAATTCTTCTTGGTGCCTTGAGTATTATCGTTGGTTTTAAGGGTGACCGTACGGTTAATAGGACACAGCAAGAAATCATTGCTGGTTGGGATGAAATGAAGGGTCAACTACCTGAGCATACATCTCAACGATACAAAAAACCCAACTACGTTCTGGTTTTGATCGGCGTGTTACTCATTCTTTGGGGATTGCTGAGCTTTTTAGGAAGGTTGGACCTCTAATAATGATTCCAAGCCGGACCGTCTGTCATAATCAGTATGCGTGGGCGGTCCGGTTTTTCCTTACTGTTTCGATTCTATACTTTCAATCACACGCTTCAACGTCTGTGGCAGTTTTTGAAAATCAACTTCATAATGATTCAAATTCTGCCGGTATAATTCCATCTTTGCCAAGAAATCTGAAACCTCCTCTTCCTGAAGATCATCTGAATAATCTCCATAGCCTGCCTGTTTAAGGAAGAGAGCATTAAGAGTCTGTTCAAACTGTCCCTTTAATGGTAAGGCCAGATAAGGTTTCTTTAGGTAGAGGGCCTCGGACATCAGTGTGAATCCCGCTGTAGCGATTATGGCCTTGCAGTCCTTGAGTTCATCGAGAAAGAAATCCCTTTGTTTGAATTCAAGGTTATTGTCCTTTATATTAACATTGTAACCGAAGACGACAAACTCTTCATTGAACTGCTTTAAGACATCTATTACATTCTGGTTCTCTCTGGTGAGATATACAAGGACTTTATGACCTTTTGAAGGGAATAATCTTTTTACTTCTTCACGTATGACCGGAGGGACGATGGTGGTATTCGGCTCTATGATCTCAGGGTTTGAAAAGGAAGTGATGATATAATGTTCGGCCTTTGAGACAAAATTCGTAACGACCGTCTTTGCGATCATATAATCCGCATAATACTTTTTAGGTACATCAAGTTTGAGGTTGGTTATTCTGTGCTGGTTGTCCAGACAGATGAGAGGCTTCTTGAACCAGAATCTGAGAATAGGAACAATAGGTTCCATATCGGAGATACAGAGGTCTGGATCATAGTCTTTCATCAAAGCATCAAATCTGCGCCATTTTGAGAGATTGTCGGCGATAATCTTGACATTATGTTTTATCGTGGATCTTTTTTTCAGTGCTCCCTCCACAAATTGAATCTCCATCCCACTCACCTCAAATATATCAAACTCATTCTTCAATACTTCATAAGCCCGTCCATAGGTTAAGACCTTAACGTCATGTCCCCAGTCCTTTAAATAACGACCGACAACCTTGCCCCGCGATGAGTGACCGAACCCGTCCCCTGAAACACCATACAGAATTTTCATTTTCAGTATCTAATACCTCATTGCTCAGAAGATTCTCTTATATCGAGCTCTAGGTTACATTTCCAATTCCACAACACTTCTAGCCTACTGGGATCTTGCTTTTCTTGGAACGAGATAGGAGAAGAATTTCAAACAAGAATCAGCGGACTGAAACATCCAAAAAGACATAGCCGTCCATGATCACCTGTCGGCCCTTTTCAAGCTGTACAGGAGAAGAAAAGAGCGGCCCGTCAATAACAACCGTGTGATATTCCCCCTTCTCTCCGGAGGCATCGATCCCCGCTTTCTTCATATCGTTAATCACTTGGTGATCAAGGATTAGGCCCAAAAAGTCATTATCCAATGTCCCTTGTTTAACGGCAACAATCATGGCCTTGAATCCCAGAGAGAGAAACTCATCCAAGAGTTCCGATCGGTCCCGTTTCCATAGGGGCTCATATACTTGAATCGAGGCAGACGCACATATGCGTTTGACCCATTCAAGATGGGGCTCCAAGTCAATATCTCCAAAAACCCCATACTCGGCGCCTTCTTTTTTGAATTCACGGGCGACAGAGAGAAAAGTCTCTTCATAGTTTGCCCACGATGAATCACGCAGAACAAGAGGTATTCCTAATGAACTCGCCTGTTTTCTGAACACCGTAACGGGGAGACCGTGAGAGTGGGATCTCTCTTTACCTTCCGTCATCATGGTGAGTAGGGCTTTGGGAACACCGTCATGTTGGATCGCATAATAGAGGGCAAGACACGAATCTTTCCCTCCGCTCCAAGAACTGAAGAATAAACTACCTCCTAAAGAATTCATAATCATTCACTCCCTGTTCAATTGAATTACTTCCTCATATTATTGTCCGCTCACTGGCCGGATTCACTTGAGTTACATACAATAAATGGTTTACTGATGTCACGATCTTTCCCCAATCACGTGTATTTCTTTTACACAAAGAACCTAACAACAACCAGTTACTTCCTATATTGCGCCGGCTATTAAATATGTCATTCTGACCAAGACCCGTGAAACGGGGCGAAAACCGGTCGAAGATCACGGTTTATCGGGGAAGCCAGAAATCTGCGATGTGATTCCCTTTTCCTTGATTCCGGATCTCACTTCGCTTCACTCCGTTCGTCCGGAATGATGTTCTAGGCGAATTGTGACATAGTTTCGTTCGAGGAAATGACGGCGACACAATGGAGTTTCAGATATTATATTGTCATCCTAACAATGTGGATCATTACTTATTTTTCTTGACTTCATCCCATCAATGGCGTACACAGTGAGTTACTCAGGTGCTCCTTGGGAGCGTAGGGTTTGCTCAATTGAGTGAGCCTGAATAGGGAACCCCGTAAAATCGGGGACGGGCCCGCCGCTGTGACCCTGCCCTTCGATCCATGTCAGGCTAAATAGCCCAAATTAGAGTTAAGGGCGTAAATAGCTGGACTAGTCTGAAGGGAACCCTTTTAGCCTCTGTGTGCCACTGTTCCGTTGGGATGGGAAGGCCGCTAAAAGGGCAGGGGAGTCAGAAGACCTGCCTGAATGCAAGGTATGACCTTCGTGGACCGAGGTTGCCTGATAGATCTTGAGGATAGAAAAGGGACATCCCGGATCGATTTTTAGAATCGGTCCGGGATTTTTGTTTTCTAGGCCCGGACCCCCGAGTGATTCAACAATATACTAAAGGAGGGTAGGGAAGATATGAAAAAATGCTTGTTATGTGTAGTTATTGGGACTTTGGTATGGGCTTTAGTTTGTTCAGCGAGTGAGGAAAATGAGGGAGATGGTGAGTTCATTTTAGAAGATATAGTCGTTACCGCCACGAAGACTGAGGAACAGCGCGCGGATATTCCAAACTCGGTGATTCTCTTGAGTAAGGTGGAGATTGAGGAATCTCCGGCAGAGAGTCTGGGTGATCTTTTAGGCAATGAGCTTGGAATCGACTGGAGGACCTATGGAGGCTTTGGAGGGGCTTCCGAAGCCATTCATATCAGAGGGATGGGTGCAGACGGTTCCCAAATATTTGTCAACGGGGTCAACGTCAATTCCCCGTCTCTGGGTCAAGCGGATGTGGCGAGGATCCCCCTCAACAATATTGAGCGTATCGAGGTGGTCAAGGGTTCAGGTTCTCTCCTTTACGGGACAGGCGCCGCGGGCGGAACGGTCAGTATCATCACGAAAAGGCCTGAGCATGACATAATTAATCTCCAGGCGGACGCAGGTTTCGGGTCTGAGGGAACTTACCAAGTATCAGCCGAGCATGGTATGTTTTTCACCGATGAATTCGGCTATTACCTGACAGCAGCCCGCCGTGAAACAGACGGATTCCGGGATAACAGCGATCTTACACATACGGATGTCTCCCTCAAACTTGTATACGAGAAATCGGATGCCTTGGATGTTAGCCTTTACGGTGATTATATTGACAGGGAATATGGTAGACCTGGAGTCAAGCCTCCCTCGGGGACAGAGGATTTCGTTGTCAATGGTGAACAGGTCTATAGTCGTGACGCGGCCAGTATGCTTGACAGGGGCGCTGATGAGGACGCCCACCTCGTGCTTGAAATCAAAGGGAACCCATCGGAGAAACTTGCTCTGAATGTGAGGGCCGATTACGCAAACATGGAGGCATATAATCGGACACGCTATTATAGCTCTTATACAGGAGATGTGCCCGGCAGCAAAAGCTGGACAACCAATGAGGTGTCCACTATCGAAGGAAATATGGATTTCAGGCCCTTTGAAAGTCTGAGCATCTTGGTGGGGGCGGATTACAGGGATTATGATTGGGAAAATGAGAGCGTGGATCTGGATGGATCTGGTATTGAATATGCCGGAATGAGAGAACAAACCAGTGCGCAGCTCGATACAAATGGCCTGTATGGAGAGGCCAAGTATCGTCCCTGTGCCTATTTCAGGATTCTAGCCGGAATCAGGCGTGAAGATCATTCGACCTTTGGCTCTGAAACGGTTTCTCGGTTAGGCTTTACCATCAATCCATCTGAGAATATGGTCTTTAAGTTTAGCAGGGGAAAACACTTCAATGCCCCAACGCTCAACGATCTTTTTTATCCATATGAAGATTGGGGTTGGGGAATGGGAGCTGAGGGAAATCAGGATTTAAGGCCTGAAACAGGATATCATACCGACGCTACTTTCGAACAAACCCTGCTCGATAATAGGGTATTTGTCACCGTCACGTATTTTGACTGGGACATCAATGACAAGATTCGATGGGTTCCAAATGAAAGTTTCTTTTACAGACCACAGAACCTGGATAGATACGAGGCCGATGGGTGGGAATTGGGCACAAAGATCAAGCCATTCCAAAACGCGGTTCTGGCCCTTTCCTATACAAACACGGATGCAGAAGAAGACTTGAATGGCGGCGTCAAACGCCAGGCCCTGTACACTCCTGATTCACAGTTCAAAGGGGACTTGAGGTATTGGAGGGATTCCGGATTCAGCGCGATCGCGACGGTTCGTTATGTCAGCGACAGGCCGGGTTATTATGCGAGTGATGGGGATGCCAACCCCACCCGCATTCTGGATAACTACTGGACAACAGATGTGAAGATCGAACAACGTGTCCATGATCATTGGATGATCTCTTTACGATGTAACAACCTCTTTGACGAGGACTATGATACATATTATTCTTCTTTTTACGACTCGATGGGTGCATCCGCAATATCCGGCTTTCCCGGGGCTGAGAGGTCTCTGTTTTTCAGTGTCTCGTATGAGTATTAGTTCTGACTAAATTTACTACCCCTGGTAATTGAGTCGGAAAGGTTCGACCGTTGCCGGCGAGAAAGTGAAGGGCTGCATCGCAAGGGAGTATTACTCGAAGGACAAAGGCTATTCTTTCGTTCCGAGGCCCTTACACCAGTCACTTCAGAAAAGCCTTTGTCCTTCGAACCCTCTTAGAGGAGGCCCTGAGGCCTCACGCGCTGCGTGAGGAGCCTCACTCTGAGTAGGAGATTCTGGAATGCATTTGTATTGGCGAATTACTGAGGAACTGAAGTATCTGGGTGAAATTTTGGTATTTCATGACCCAAGTCTCAAAAGATGCTATAAGAATTGGGTTCGTAGAAAGTCTGAAGCGTTGTCGATGTTAGAAATGGACGAGGAGAAGAAATCCTCATCTTTTCTTCGACATATGAGAGGCTTTTATACCATGAATTGAACTGAAACCAGACTCTGGCGGGATTTCATGGGAGGTTTTGAATGAGTAGGCCACTGATGTTTCTGGGAACCGGGAGTGACGTGGGCAAGTCCATTGCCGTCACGGCCTTTTGCCGGTTACTCAAGAGGAGGGGTTATAAAGTGACTCCTTTTAAGGCCCAGAATATGTCCAACAACTCCTATGTCACCATGGAAGGGGGTGAGATCGGACGGGCTCAGGTGACCCAGGCAGAAGCGGCCGGTGTGCCGCCATCTGTGCATATGAATCCCATCCTCCTGAAACCCTCTACGGGTATGGATTCCCAGATTGTTTTGCACGGGAAGGTCTTTGGAGAGATGGATACTATGGATTACTATGCCATCAAACCTATGCTGAAAAAGGCCGTGACGGCATCCTATCAGCGATTGGTTTCATATTATGATATCATTGTCATGGAAGGGGCTGGAAGCTGTTGTGAGATGAATCTCAAAGACAATGATCTGGTTAATCTTCCGTTGGCTAAGCAGTTTAATGTGCCGTGTGTTCTGGTGGCGGATATTGACAAAGGCGGTGTCTTTGCCCAGATCATCGGAACCTACAATCTGATGACAAAAAAGGAAAAGGGATTGACCATAGGGTTTCTGATCAATAAGTTCCGGGGTGATCCCCGTTTATTTTCCGATGGAATCGAATACATAGAGAATAAGACGGGAAAACCCGTCTTAGGTCTGGTGCCCTTTTTCCATGATATCCGAATCGATTCCGAGGACTCTGTTTCAGTGCAGGAGGATAAGAGGCCTCCCAGATCCATAGGACCAAAGACCGTAAACATTGCCGTACTCAGACTCCCGGCCATATCCAATTTCACGGATCTTGAGATTCTTGAGCAGGAGAAGGACGTCATCGTCAACTACGTTTTCAGACCGAAAGAGCTCAGCGATGACTATGACTGTATGATCATTCCCGGTACCAAGAACGCGATGGAAGATGCTGTTTGGTTATCCAGAATGGGTTGGAAAAAGGCCGTAGAACGATTCTCAAGGGACGGTAAAAGGGTTCTTGGCATATGTGGCGGATACCAGATTATGGGAAAGAAGATCAAGGATCCATACGGCGTGGAATCGGATCTAAAAGAGGTCTCAGGCCTTGATCTCCTTCCGATAATAACGACTCTGGAAAAAGAAAAGGTCGTCCGCAAAGTTGTTGGGACCTGCTTGACGAACGGAAAGCGGGTTAAGGGTTATGAGATCCATATGGGCAGGAGCCGCGTTCAGAAAGACGTTGGGGAGCCCTTCCTGAAGATTGGCAAGCAGGGGGAGAAGAAGAGTTGGCAGGATGGCTTTAGTCTGAATGGAGGTCTGATTTCCGGGACCTATCTTCATGGTCTGTTTGATCTGCCGGGATTCAGAGGGGATTACCTCAACCGTATAAGGAAGGCCAAGGGTCTCAAAACCAAAAGACCGAAGCAGGGGAGAGTGACAAAAGAATATGAGTATGATCGTCTGGCGGAGCACTTTGAAGCCCATTGTGATGTGGAGAGGATTTTATCCAGTATATTGAATGGTTGAGATGAATATGAACGAAATGTGGATTAAAACAGACCCTTGCCCCCTCGAATCCTTGAATCCTCGATCTCTCTATAATGACATACGCTTAATATCCACTTTTATTTCTTTATTTCTACTCATTATTTTGGGTTGGGTCCGGTACGGACTTTGCGCGGAGTTCGTAGATGCTTTGGGGCGGAGAATCACCCTTGAGGGGCAGCCCCAAAGGATCGTCTCTCTTGCCCCCAGCATCACCGAAACCCTGTATTATCTTGGACTCGGAGATCGTGTGGTGGGTGTGACCCAGTTCAGCTACTATCCACCGGAAGCCGCCCATAAGCCAAAAGTGGGAAGCTACGTGGACGTGAATGTGGAAAAGATCCTCACCCTATCCCCTGACTTGGTCATCGGCACGATGGATGGGAACGAGGCTGATAAAGTCTATCTTCTGGAAGAGGCTGGTATACCGGTATTCATTATCAATCCACGCAATGTGAGGGAGGCTATAGAGACCGTAGCCACTGTGGGTCATGTGTGCGGAATTTCTGAAAAGGGGGCTGCTTTGTCTTCGCAGCTGTCTAAACGTGTGAACGATATAATAGGGAAGATTAGGGGACGAAAGAAACCCCTCGTATTTCTACAAATCAATCTGAAACCCATCATGACCGTAAACAGGAACACCTATATTCATAATCTGATTGAATTGGCGGGTGGGGAGAACATCGCAAAAGATGAACCCATCACCTATCCCAGAATCAGCCTGGAGGAAGTGATTCGAAGGAAGGCTGAGGTCATCATCATTATCTTCATGGAAAGAGATGGGCAGTTCGAGGAGGCCAAATCGGAGTGGCAGAGATGGACGACCATCCCGGCGGTAAGGAATGGACGGGTCCATTTGGTCAATCCAGACATTATTGACCAACCTTCACCACGGGTCGTTGAAGGCCTTGAGACGTTGGCCAGACTTTTTCATCCTGAAGCGGGGTGGGCAGACTAACTCCACTAAGTGTTCAGGGTTCAGTTTTCGGGAGCAAGAAAAGGCGGCCCCGATAAACATGGATTCGAGTTCAAAATAGGAAGGGATCATGGCCAAGACGTATATGGATATAGAGGATCTGGAGGTTTATCACAAACTCTGTGAGCTTCATATTGAGGTATGCGATCTGACTCACGAGTGGCCACAGGAGGAACGTTATGAGCTTGGATCTCAGGTGCGTCGATCTTCAAACAGTTCTCCTGCTCAGTTGGCTGAAAAGCATGATGATCGGCATATTCGTAATAAGATTGAAGGGATCAATCGTTGCAGAGGCGAAGTCGGTGAGACCATTATTCATCACCTGTTCATCGCAAAGCTCAAGGGCTACATTGAGCCGTCTATTTACAGCGAATATCGTAGCCGTTACAAAGAGTGTATTCGCATGCTCAATGGTCTGGAGAAATCACTTGAGAAACACTTGCCAGGATCAGAGCACCGATGGAAAGAACAGGCGAATCAATCATCTCGTTCGACCTAGCAGCTCTCCACTGGCTGAACGCTGAACACCGAACACTAGGACCACCCAATGAATCCAACCATAAAAAACCCCTTAAGCTATTCCAAAGTACTGTTTTTCAGTCTGACAATGTGCGCCGTTCTCTTGCTGGTCGCTGCGGTTTCGCTGCTGCTCGGTACCGCCGAGATCTCTCTATCCCAGATTATAGGTTTGTTTTCCGGGAAACTTCAAGTGGAAGATTCCGCAAGGCTTATCATCTTAAAAATCAGACTCCCCAGAATAATCCTCGCCGGTCTTGTGGGTTTTTCTCTCTCATTGGGCGGTGTTGTCTTTCAAGCCATACTGCGTAATCCCCTGGCAGACCCCTTCATTCTTGGTGTCTCAAGTGGGTCGGCCTTTGGCGCGGTATTGGGTATCGTCTTTGGCCTTAGTTTCAGCCTGGGCATTCCCGTCATGTCTTTTGCGGGGGCCCTGCTGACCATTTATTTACTCATGACCATAGGCGCGAGAAAAATGGGCATGGAATCTTCCACCATACTCCTCACTGGTGTGGTGATCAATGCCTTTTTTGGGGCGATCATCATGTTCTTTGTTTCCATCGCAACCGACTCTACACTTCACTCTATGCTCTATTGGCTCTATGGAGACCTTTCGCAAAGCCGGTATAGCCAACTTGTCTTTGCTGCACCGGTCCTGATCATTGCCTCCATTTTTCTCTACAGCTTCAGCCGACATCTGAACATTATGACAGCGGGAGATGAAACAGCCCTTCAGCTCGGCGTGGAGGTTGAAACAATAAAGAGGATCTGCCTGCTTCTCGTTTCGCTCATTATCGGCCTTGTTGTCGCTTTTTCAGGCCTCATCGGTTTTGTAGGACTTATGGTCCCCCATTTGGCCAGAATGGCCTTTGGCTCAGATCATCGGCTTCTGTTTCCGGTGGCTTCCCTCGGAGGCGCCTCTTTTCTCATTGCTGCCGATACCCTAGCCAGGACCATCATTTCACCTAATGAGCTGCCGGTAGGGGTAATTACCGCCTTTATGGGCGCGCCCTTTTTCATCTATCTTCTCAGAAGGAAAGGAAGCCAATGGAGCCGATCCTGACACTGAGAGATGTGGGATTCAGATATGGGGGAATACAGGCCCTCAAGGGGATTGATCTCCAGGTAAGATCCGGAGAGATTCTGGGAATACTGGGACCGAACGGATCGGGAAAGAGTACCCTGCTCAAAATCCTGGATGGGATCCTCAGGCCACAGGAAGGAGAAATTCTGATCAAAGGAAACCCGTTGGGCGGTCTCAAGAGAACTCATGTGGCGAGAGAGATTGCCATGGTATCTCAGGAGAATTACTTTAGGTTCTCTTTTTCAGCCCTTGAAGTCGTACTCATGGGCCGTTTCCCCCACCTCAAACGCCTGCAGTTTGAGGGGAAAAGGGATATGGAGGTCGCCCTTGACGCGTTAAGAGCGACCCACACCCTCGAACTGGCAGAGAGATCCATTCATGAACTCTCAGGAGGAGAAAGGCAGAGGGTTCATATTGCCAGGGCTTTGGCTCAGGAACCCCGAATCATCCTGCTTGATGAACCCACCTCTTTTCTGGACATTGCCCATCAAGTGCAGATCCTTGAACTCATCGTCCGGTTGAACCGGGAATTAGATCTGACCGTACTTATGGTACTTCATGATCTGAACCTTGCCAGTGAATACTGCACAAGAATAGTCCTTCTCAACAATGGTTCCATCGCCAAGAAAGGGAGGCCGGAAGAGGTGATTACATATCAGAATATTGAAGAGGTCTATAAGACGGTTGTTGTAGTCAAAGAGAATCCCCTTTCCGGAAAACCCTGTGTCTTTCTGGTGACGGAAGATGAGATGAAGAAGGTAGGGAAGGGATCAGCCCAGTGAGACCTTTAAAAAACGTCCCCTTTTCTCCAATCTTCCGTCGTCGCCCAAGGCTATGACGGGACAAGCGGCGTCAGGCTCAAGTATTAATCCTCGAAATACTCAATGTATTCCTGGCTGTCCCGATGAAAATCGGGAGGGTTAAAACTATCGCCTTCTTTGACCTTGAACAAAATTGAACATTTTTTCAAAGGTCTCCCTGTGACGATGGAGTTGATTTGACCGGGCCTATAGCCACCAGATATAGAAGAGACGATGCTTTCTTGAGACCAAGGAGTTTTGCGGCTTCCTCATCATAGAATGCCCCGATTCCGCAGCAACCTAAACCCATGGCCGTGGCACTGACATACAACCTCTGCCCCAATCGCCCTGCTCCAAGCATAGCATATCGGTATCCCCGGGCCCCCCAGATGTGATCCAAGTGGTCCGTGTTGGCAAGAAAGAGGAAATGAACGGCAGCGTTCTTGAGCCACATTTGATCGAGACAGACATAGGCCATACTCTCAGCAAAAAAACCGTGTTTGACGAGACCAATGGATTTCTTTACGAAGTCCAGAAGATAAAAACCCGGTTCCATACCTTCCACATCGTCGACGAAAAATCCCACGAAAAGAGAGCGATCATTTCCTGCAGACTCAGCGGAAAGCGGAGACGTCTTCATTAAGATGGAAGAAACCAAAGCCGCATGGGAATCTCGGCTTACGGCTTGTTTTACGAAGTTTCGTTTGGATCGGCGATGGTAGAGGGCTTCCGAATAGTTCATAACCTCCGGCCAAGTTGTAGGGGGAGTCGTCTTCTTCCAGTTTTCCGGGGCTACTCCCGGACCTTGGAATATTTCAGGCACAGATGCTGCTTGTAGGGTTTTTAATGCGTCTGAATGATAAAATTCGCGTATGATCGGGTAATCGATTTCTCTGGCCGAGACTCGGCTTGCCGAGCTTATCGCATCGGGAAGTGAATCTAATTTCTGATCTCCTGAAATGGAAACATTATGGCCGGCGTACACATGGGTTACGGCCAGACAGACCTCCTTTGTCTTATCCAGCCCCAATAGATGATTCGCCCTTTCATCATCAAAATCATAGGACAGAAAGTGAGAAAGCTTGAGAGCATTAAGGCCCATGACCAGGTTTTCCATGACATGGCCTGTGTCAAGGAGATGGTACCGGTATGCACGGTCACGGTATTTCCAGGCGCTCCTGAAGAATATGGCGGTTAGAAAAAAGGTTAGAGTAGGACGCTTGTTTTCCGGCGTTTGGGTTGTCCGCGAAATATAACCGGAGAGGTCTCCAGCGCGCAAAGGATAGAGACAATGTCGGTGGACGGCAAAATGATAGAGACCATCATCCAGTCCGGTCACGGAATGGGTCGCTATATAGATTTCAGTAGGGTAGAGCGCGCCGGCTGAGGCGGTACTGCGGAAAAAGTAGTCACCACCTGCATGACGGGCCTTTGCAGTGATGGTGGAGGTCAGCCGAAGGATGAGGGAAAGGCTCTCTGAGTCTATTTGCTCAAGCGTATTTCGCTCGTCCGATATTCCAAGGATTGAGGAGAGTTTTTGTTCCGGAAGGGGTAGGTTGGAAGGCAAGACAATAGGAGTAAGCCCGGGGTAGTCCTTGAACACATTAGGTTGGTTTTCCCAGTCAAGGTGATGGGGTGTCATCTTATTCCGGTGGTAACTCGTGTGACGATGATACTCGGAAGCGGAAATGGTCATAACTTCTTGAGATGCTCAAAAATAAAAACCCCAACTCATTTCCTCATGCAAGGGTCATGAATTGGGGTTTAGGATCAGTCCAGGATTAAGCCGCTTCGATGTCGCGCCGGGCAGCCATATCCACCAAGACTCTTTCCCTGGCGCTGTCAATGCCGAGGGCCTTTCTCTTCTTGTCGATGTGTGCAATCATCATCTGGGCCATTTCATGAGGGTCTGCCGTGAATCCCCATTTTCCAAATCCCTGCTCTTCGAGTCCTTCGAAGAGAAGTTTATGAAACTTGGTCTCCTCGACGATGGGGAAGGTGACCCCGAAGACAGTGAACACGCCTGAGGCCACAAAGTATTGACCGATTGAAATAGCTTTCTCGCTCATCCATTCAGGGGCCGCTCCAGCCACGGGTAGATCGGCGATAGACTCGCCCAGACCACCTACACGAACCATCTCCGAGCACGCGATGAGGATTCGGCTATTATCCACACAGGATCCGCAACCTAATACGGGAGGCATACCAACGGTTTCGCAGACCTCTTTCAACCCCGGACCTGCCAGATGCGCGGCTTCCGGTGTATAGAAGCCGTTCTTGGCAAGGGTAATCTGCGAACACCCGGTCTGCACCACAAGCACATCGTTTTTGATCAGTTCTTTGACCAATTCCACATGGACATAGTCCTGTTTGACCCTGGGATTGGTGCATCCGACCACACCCGCGACGCCCCGGATTCTTCCGTTGATGATATTGTCGTTCAAAGGGGTATAAGAGGCCCTGAAGGTCCCACCCAGCATATAATTGATATATTCATGGGAGAACCCGTGAATACCTAAGCTCTTGATATTCGGAATTTCAATAGCCACTTTTCTGTTCTTGAAGCGAACGATGGCATTCATGACAATAGCGTCTGTACATTCTCTCGGTTCATGTTCATTGAATTCGATGTGTTCAACCCCTTCGATATGGCATCTTGGGTTGGTGGTAAAAAGTTTGGTTTGGTAGCAATCGGCCACTTTGGCCAGCCCCTGCTTGATGCACTGCACGTCCACACCCATGGCATCCACGGCGCCGGTAGCTAAAACAGCTTCAGTAGACATGAAGTTGCCGGCATGGGGTACCCCGTGACGGGAGATCATCTCCGCGCCGGAACAGCACATTCCAAGGAGATTGATTCCGGCAGCGCCAGCGTCCTGAGCGGCTTTGATCAGATTGGGATCATTGACCGAGGCCAGCACAGACTCAAACATGTTGGGCTCATGACCATGGATAATGATGTTGACCTGGTCTTCTTTCAGACAACCCATGTCCACTTCCGTGCGGACCGGTGTAGGGGTACCGAAAAGGATATCGGATATCTCCGTCGCCACCATGGAACCGCCCCACCCGTCTGACAGGGCCGTCCGGCTGCACTGCTTGGTGATGTTTTCATAATGCTGATCCACGCCCATATGGGTCCGGTGCATGATTTCCATGATTTCACGCATGGCTCCCCTGGGGACAACCCCGTGCTTGCGCCATGTCTCTAAGGTCTTGGGAGGAACACGTTGGGCAAAGGGGATTTCACCTTCCACCTGGGTATAGGTCCGTTCCAGTTCTTCGTAAAGGTCGATGGCAATATCCTTGATCTCACGTCCATCGGTCTCGATGCCGACGGATTTGGCCACTTCTTCCAGTTTGATGGGGTCTTTGATGGAGTATTCCTCGATGTTCCCATTGACTACTTCCCTGAACAAATCCAGCATACTCATGCCGTGATCCGTGTGGGCTGCAGCACCACTGGCCACCATACGGGCAAAGTTTCTAGCCTCGATAGTGTCAATGGTAGCGCCGCAGACACCTACTTTAGAATAGGGGTCTTTGGAGTTCAACCGGCACGGTCCCATGGAACAGTGTTTACAGCAGGCCGAATCCGCGCCAATAGGGCAGGCCTTCATGTTGGCAGCCCGGTCAAAGGCCGTTTCTACACCATCCCTCCTGGTCCTCTCCAGCATCTGGATGGTGGAATCACAGATGGTCCAGTCTCTGATATTGGGTTCTTTTTTGGCTTTTACGACTTTCTTTTCCTCATTATCCATTATGCTTCTCCTTCGTGGAAAGATTTTTGAGATATCTTAAATTGTGAGAATCCTGTAACTATTTAATTTATATGTAGAATTGTATCTGTTTTTATGCCGAAAACTGATCATTTGAGTTTCGTTGGACCATAAATGCCCTGCTTTATGACACATTGTGAAATATTTATCAAGTGAAAACAGGGCTTCTTGTCCGGTCATGCCCCTTCAGTGGCGGCAGTCCCTCCAATGCTGCACTTTGTAAAATCGATTTCCTCGCCGCATCCGGCGCAGACATGGGGCTTGTCAAATTCGTCTGAAAAAATTTCCTTTTCTTTCCCGCAGTTAGGGCATTTGCAGTCAAAGGATTTCAGGTTCTTGAAGGATTCAAAACCCGGACAATGCTGTGGTGTTGTCATATTCATCTCCTTGGTTGAAATTTTTTACCGGTCATCCGGCCAGCTTTTTGGCAATCTCTTTGCCGTATTCCTGGGCCATCTGTCTTCCTCCACCCATGGAGGCGGATTTCAGTCTCAACGGCCCGCCGACCATATTCATATTGAAAATGTTCTTCATGGTATCGTATATGCGATCAGGGGCCTCCCCGCTCCATCCGAATGAGCCGTATGAGCCCCCGACTCTTCCATCAAGATCGACCTTTTCACAGAGGAAAAGCATGGTTTTCATCCCCTGCATCATATCCCCGTGGTAGGTGGCAGATCCAAACACATAGGCATCATAGCCTGCGAGGTCTGATTCATTTTTGATCTCAGATGAGTTGACCACAGTGGCTTCAGTCCCGGTCATACGGAGTCCTTCTGCGATGAGATCAGCAATGGCCTTGGTCCCACCGGCCCTTGTTGTGTATACAATCAGCGCTTTAGACATCTCCAGCCTTCCTTTTATGAGTTGTCCGTCAAGACCCCTCTGCCGACACGGAACCAGGGCCGGCCAAGGGTCGAAACATCTTTTTCGTTGCCCCGCAGATGGGACATCTCCAGTCATCCGGAAGATCTTCGAAACGGGTACCTTTGGGGACTTTTCCTTTCCTATCCCCTTTATCAGGGTTGTAGATATACCCGCAGTTCAGTGTCTGACACTGCCACATCTCTTCCGGATTCGCCATTGTATTTGTCCTTCCTTTTTGTGTCCGTGGAATTTCTATGCTTTCCAAAGCCCATGAATGTTGCAGTACTCCCGGGCCGTCACGTTTTCATCATGGAGATCAAAGGAGGCTTCGGGCGTATCTCCGGGCTTCAGAAATTCCCGGCAGATTTTCCCGTCCTTAATGACTTCCACCCACTCGATGTAGTGCTTTTCTTCCATGGGGTGGGGGACACTACCTACTTTCACCCTGATCCCTTGATCTGCCTTTTCCACGACGGGGACGTGTTTCTCTTTGGCGGCATCCACGGTGTTTTCCACAAAAGGTACCATGGGGGCTCCACAGCAGACCAGCTCGCCTCCTCCTCCATGAAGGACTTCCACGATATTCCCACATGCTTCACATTTATATATCTGTAGTCTCTCTGCCATTCGTCATCCTCCTTGTGTACTATCAAGCTGCGTTTGTGAAAAGGTGAGTCTCAAACGCTTCCACGATATCGCCTCATGAAAACCGGCTAGTAATTCTCTCCCAGGAGTTCAAAGTGTGCCTGTTCATGGGCACAGGCCGGGCATTCCTCTGGGGCCTCAGTGCCTTCATGAAGATAACCACAGTTTCGACAGCGCCATACGACCTTCTCTTGACGCTTGAACACACGCCCTGCCTCAATATTTCCGGCAAGAGCGAGGTATCGCTTCTCATGCTGTTTTTCTGCCACGGTGATTGAATCAAAGATGTTGGCTATATCCTCAAAACCCTCATTGCGGGCGGTTTTCGCAAACCCAGGATACATTTCCGTCCATTCGTAATTTTCTCCCCCGGCAGCTTCTTTCAAATTATCAAGGGTTGTTCCTATGACACCGGCCGGGAAACTTGCGCTGATTTTCAGTTCCCCCCCTTTAAGAAGCTTGAAAAGCCTTTTGGCATGTTCTTTTTCCTGGTTGGCCGTCTCTTCAAAAATGTCGCTTATCTGGACATAGCCATCCTTTTTCGCCTGGCTTGCAAAATAGGAATAACGGTTCCTGGCCTGTGATTCACCGGCAAATGCCGTGAGAATGTTTTTTTCCGTTTGAGTTCCTTTTAGTTCAGTCATGATATCCCTCCTTCGTCTACTCAAATTCTTTCATCTTCTCGCCAAGGGAGGATTCCTCCTCCTGGGTACACATTGGGCACAACCCGTAAAAATCGAGATGATGCCCGGCGATTCGATACTCTGTCGCCCTTAGAAGCGTTTTTGTCAGATTATTCAAGGCGGCATCCGGAGAGTTCACAGGGAGGTCCTCAATACTGCCGCAACCCATACAAGTGATGTGATAATGGTCCTCGGTTTTGGCGTCAAAACGCATCTGAGGGTGGCCCTGACCTGGATTTATCTTCCGTATGAGTCCGTTTTTCACAAGGACATCCAGGTTACGATAGACCGTCCCCATACTAATCCGGGAGATCTTTTTACGCACGATTTCATAGACTTCATCGGCAGTGGGATGAGTATGGACCCTTTTGACCTCCTCCAGTATCATCTTTCGCTGGTGGGTCATCCTGAATTTCTGGTTGGAATGCAAAGGACCTCCTCTCATCACGTGATCGACCCCTTGAAGAGTCCTATTGTTAAGGCGGCTTGGAGTCTTTTCTGGAGTAGCGGCTCGAGACTATTCCACTTTAAAAAAGACACTGCCTTTGGCATTACAGACCGGACACTTTTCAGGGGCCTTATCTTCACAGGTATAACCACATACGGGACAGACATAATAGTCTGTCTCATTGAGGTTTTCCAGACTGTCCAGGGCCCTACGATAGAGCCCCGCGTGAACCTTCTCGACATCATTTGCGTAGCGGAAAGTCCTCTCGCCGGCCTTGATGCCTTCCTTCTGTGCATGTTCAATCATGTCAGGGTACATGTTCTTAAATTCATGAATTTCTCCCTCAAGGGCTTCCTGGAGGTTCTCCGCTGTGCTTTTGATGCCATCAAGGGCACGGAGGTGATTATGAGCGTGAACCGTCTCGGCCTCAGCGGCCGCCCTGAAGAGCTTGGCCACTTGTGAATATCCTTCCTTCTCCGCCTGTTTTGCAAATGCAAGATACTTACGGTTGGCCTGGGATTCCCCTGCAAAAGCCTCTTGAAGGTCCTTTTCTGTCAGCGTTCCTTTCAGATCTGTCATAAGATACTCCATCTATATAAAGGTTTAGTTTCTTTGTGAAAACGAGTACACACGGTTATATTAATAGGAATGATTACTATTATTCTTTTATAAATCTCATAACAAGGCTTGTCAAGAAGAAATAGTGTATTTTAGAAAGGATGCTTAACATTCAGTCTGGTATTTTTTGGATAAATATGTAATAATCTAAAGGATAAAGACAAATGTAGAGCTAATTGGGCACAATCTGATATTGGGAAGGACCTAATGCGACAAATTCTGATGGTCAAGGGAACGGGGAGGATCTGATGATGAATGAGTTGTCGGGGATTCCAGGTTATCTGATTATCATTTTCTTGCTCTTTGCAGTCTTCGTTTCTGCTTGGGCCTTGGTTACTCTAAAAGGCATAAAGCAAAAAGTGGCCAAAACCGAGAGGAAAATTTCCGTTTTACAGGAACAAAGAGAGGAAACATCCGACGATCTGAATCAGAGGATTGCAGGGCTCAAGAAGTATACCGATGACACAATAAATCAGCTTTTGACCAAATTGAATGGGATTCTTGAAAAAGTCAATACATCCCTCAAAGAGATCAGAAAGTCCACTTCGGAAGAGAGTTCCCGTTTAATGGCATCTACAAAAGCCTCTATAGAGACGTCTATGAACACCTCAATCGGTAAAATCCAGGATACCATAAACAGAAAGGCAGTGGATAATAAAGAAGAGCTGCAAGAATTATCCCAGAAGCTTGAAAATCTCTCAAATGATGTTCAGAGGATGAAGATCGAACTACAGGAACGGACCATCGATCTTGAGTTATGATGGTCGTCACGAAACCTATCCCTACAGACCCGCTTAATTGAGATAGGGGGCAGGTTAGAGAATACCATTAATCATATGCCATGAAAGAAAGCGTCCTTGCAACTATCCTTATCGCTGATCTTGTGAACAGCACAGAAATGTCGAAGAACCTGACACTCCAGGAATATGACGATATGATTGTCCATTTCCAGAGCACCATGTATGAGATTGTCTCAGCCCATTTGGAGCAATACGATTACGAAGGGGATGGATCTGATTGTTCCTGGTCCATTACCGGTGACGAGATAAGGGTCTTTCTTTATTCAGGTGCAACCCAATATGATGTGCGAAATGCCCTTCTCATGGCTGTAAAAATGAAACTCGCCTGGCTGGTATCTGATTTCAATGAGAGAATACTAAAGGAGGGGCGTCTCGTCTCGCGGATCGGGGTGGGAATCAATTGTGGAAAAGTTGTGAAAGGTGTGAGGGCGTGGCGTGTAAAGACGGGAGATGTCAGGCCCAGTGTCGAGGGATATGCCATCAATATCACCAAACGCATCGAATCCACGTCACGGAGAGGTAAGAGTTATCAAGTCATGGTTGGTGATAGCCTTCGTAGAAAGTGTCAAGAACACAATTCACTCAACGTGGTTTTCGGCCCACCTCAGAGCTTGGCGTTCAAAGGCCTTGGCCAAGATATGCCGGTCTTCGAAATTATTTCTTTCATCCACTCTGAACTCCTGCCTTCTATGCCGGCAGATTTTAAGAATGGACTGGTGGAGAAAATGCACTATGCCGTGAATCAGCCTATGGCCGAACCATGGGTATTCATTACCCTCCTTCGATATTATGCTTCTTTGATCGCCTTAGGCAAACACGACTATTTGGAAAACCATGCCATTCGGGTTGCAGAACAGGCACTGGAAGTGGCAGCGTATAAGCCCGTTATCTACAACATGCTTGGCTGGTTTCACATTTATGGAAAGGGTATTCACAACCTGGAAAGGGCCCTGCAGTATTTTGAAGAATCCTTGAAGCTGGAGCCTAGAAATAAGGCCGCTCTCTTGCACAAGGCCAGAATTCTTGAAACAACGGGAAGACAAGATATAGCCCGGAAAACTTACGGAGACATCCTTTTACACAATCCCAATCATCCTGAGGCACGAAGGAAGATGACGGAGTTTGAGACTTCGGAGCAACTCCATTCTTAACCCCCTTTCACTTCATGTTTTCGCAGACATAAATGCTGAACTGGGAGCAGGTCACTTCTTCTGCGCCCGCCATGAGTCTGGCTAGATCATAAGTCACTTTTTTGGAGAGAATGGTCTTTTCCAGTCCTTTCTCTATGAGCTTGGCTGCCTTAGACCATCCCATAAAATCAAGCATCATAGCCCCGCTCAAGATGATTGAGGTGGGATTGACCTTGTCTAGGCCCGCGTATTTCGGTGCCGTACCATGGGTGGCTTCAAAGACGGCGTACCCGCTTTGATAATTAATATTCGCGCCGGGTACCATCCCTATACCGCCCACTTGAGCCGCGAGGGCATCGGAGATGTAGTCTCCATTCAGGTTAGTGGTAGCAATAACGTCAAATTCCTCAGGCCTTGTCAGTGTTTGCTGAAAAAAAATGTCGGCGATGGTATCCTTGATCAGGATTTTGTCTTTCGGCGGCGTATCCATAACATCTTCCCACAGGATTGTCTGTTCAGCATACTCTTCCTTAGCGAGTTGATAGCCCCATTTTCGAAATGCACCTTCCGTATACTTCTGAATGTTCCCTTTGTGCACAAGGGTGACATTCCTACGATGATAGCGCAGAGCGTAATTTATGGCTGCCCGAATAAGTCTTCGACTGCCGGTCTTACTGATGGGTTTGATCCCGATTCCGGAGTCTTCACGGATTTTCCAGCCGTATACCTCGAAGAGATGGTCCATCAGATGATGGGTTTCTTCTTTCCCCTTCTCAAGCTCGAACCCTGCGTAGATGTCCTCAGTATTTTCTCGAAAAACGATCATATCCACCTTGTGGGGTTCCTTGACCGGACTGGGGACGCCCGGGAAATACCGGACAGGCCGCACGCAGGCGTAAAGATCAAGGGCCTGTCTGACGGCGACATTGAGGCTTCGAATCCCTTCGCCAACAGGCGTGGTCAACGGCCCCTTGATGCCGATTCTATATTCCCGGAACGCGTTTAGAGTCTCCTCAGGAAGCCAGTCCCTATTCTGTTTGTAGGCTTTTTCACCTGCAAGGACTTCCTTCCAGGCAATCCGCCGGGAGCCCGGCCAGCACAATTCAACAGCACGGTCAATGACCCTGACGGCAGCCCGCCATATATCCGGGCCTATGCCGTCTCCTTCGATGTAGGGAATAATCGGATGTGCCGGCACCTTGAACTCACCGTTGGAGAACTCGATTTTTTGTCCTGTTTTCACGGTGTATATCCTTTTTCTCGCATTTCCGTTAAAACCTTCCTTCCGCGTCTGCTTCGATTTTTTTGTGATAAAAGAGCCTGGTTTGAGAGACCAGGCTCTTTGGGATTGAGTATGAAAGAACCGAAACACTCAACGGTGTAATGAACACGATAAGAGCCGGTCAAACGGATGACTTAACCCTATCATTGCAAAAGTCGAGGATGTTGTAGATCCGAGGCGTCAAGGGTGAAGCTGTAGCCACATACCGCGAACCCTTGACAACAAAGGAGATATAGTATCTTCGGATTTCCCATAGGGTAAAAAACATGACAAATGAATTTGATGATCCTGGAATTCACATTTGGTTATTTCTAGGAATAGCCTCTTATTACACCAAACGCCTTGATATTATTGGTTTTAAATCTCCCTGTCATGTTTTTTATGCAACGTTGGGATTAAACCAGCAGACGGTGGTCACGGTTTCTGGTTTCATTCTCTGCGCTGACTCGAATAGCTCGTTTTCCCTTGACCGGACATTCATGTTGGCAGACCCCGCATCCTATGCAGCGCTCTGGATCCACAACCGGTTTCTGGAGGCGAATGACGATTTCAATCGTTGTATCTTCTGACGGAACTCCAACCGATTCCTCAGAGGCGGAGACGGTAAGCGTGTCCGTTGTGTTAGAGACAATCTGTCGCAGTGCGCCCTCGTCACTCTGTCTATCAATCCGAAGATAGTAGTCTCCGGTAGCGTAGCGTTCCGGTATTAAACCACCGTTTAGCAATTGAATCTCCAAGGTGTCAATACCTTTGATCGTTAGGACATTGTCTTTGTGAATGACACTGTATTGGACCTGGGTTGTAATGGCCTTCGGGCTGACGGGGCAATTCTCCTGACAGACGATACATGGGCGCTCCATGGCCCAAGGAAGACACCTTCCCTTGTCAACAAAGGCCGTTCCGATACGAATCGGCCCGTTTTCTGAAAAATCATTTGTGCCCAAGCGTTCATCAAGGCTCAGGGGACGAATCGCCGCGGTGGGACAGACATTCCCACAGGCGATGCAATTGAATTGGCATCCACTGGTGCCAACACGGAAATTGAGTTCCGGCGTCCAAATCCCTTCGATTCCGCCGGAGAGTCCCGCGGGTTGGATCACGTTCGTGGGGCACACTCGCATGCATTGTCCACATTTAATACAGCGTGTGAGGAAATCTTCCTCTCGCAGAGCACCAGGCGGGCGAATGAGGACAGGGTTCCAATTGGGACCGATATGTCCACTCAATCGGACCATAGGGACAGAGATCACCCCGGCAATTAAAGCCACCGTGAACTCACGCCTCGAGACATCAGGGGATATGACCTCGCCTGTCTTAGAGGGCCTAATGCCGTATCCCATCAAGCCGTGGGGGCAGTCTTCAAGGCAATTGAGGCAGAGTACACATTCACTGACATGAATTTGAGTAGAGGGTTGACATGCCCCTTCGCAATTCTGTTCACAAAGATGACATTCCTTGCAGGCCTCCATATCTTTTTTACGGACTCGCCAGATGGAAAATCGGTTCAGGACACCGAAGAGGGCGCCTAAAGGGCAGATAAATCGACAATAAAAACGGGGAATGAAAAGGTTAAGCAAGACCGCCGTCACAAACACGAGGCCGATGATACACACCCCATCGTAGATCCGCTCGTTTGGATTCAGATGAAAGCCTGCACCATCTAATAGAGGCAATATGACTAAATTGACAGACCTATAGAAGAGAGGAATGGGGTCCAGCAATCCGGTCTGAAGGGTGACGGGCAATAATACCTGAGTATCTGCAAAGCGACAGAGAACCGCCCATAGAAGCGCTATCCCCAAGACGATGATCATGGACTTTCTGGGTCGGACGCCTTCTTTTTGTGCAGCCTTAAAGCCCACAAAGAGGAGGATAAAGATCACCAAAAGCCAAAAGAGGGTTGTTTGCCGTGTAGGCGTGTGGATGATAAAGGCGAGCAAATCCCCTGCAGCCGCACTAAGGAGAAAAACCAGTATCCAGTATTTGATGCCCTGGGAGCGACGATATGAGTTGAGTTTAATCCGGTCCCGAACCTTTAGCTTTCGCTTACTCAGCACCCCCACCATCTGATGGATGCATCCAAAAGGGCAAAGCCACCCGCAAAAAAACCTTCCCAGAATAATGGTCAAGGCGACTGTGGCGAGTCCCCAGAGGAGACCGGAATAGAGGCTGTGGGTGCTCAACAGGGTTCCGAGACCGACTAGAGGATCCAGTTGAAGGAACCAGTTGATGGGCCATCCTCTTAATTGCCACCACTGCTCGCCCAGGTTCGATGCAGCACAAAACCAGAGGAAGAGCAGAAGAAAAAAGCCTTGAGTAATTCGTCTAACTGTCCGGATTCCCATAAGTTCAGCCTATCAGTTTGACCCCTGTTATCGAGTTTTGAGCATGGGAGTCGCTGATTCATCCGTTCATGCGTACGCAATGCTCTGACTCTTATGTTTGAACACCGATTCAATGGTGATGAAGTCGTTTCCTTGATTCCAGGCCTCCCGACAGTCAATCGGAAAAGACTTCACCACCATTGGATTAGCGCGAAGGTTCACTTTTAAAAATCTCAATTCATTGACCGGATGAAACGAGGCTCCCGTGAAAAGAACAGCAGAATGTGAAACTCAAAGCCCTAAGGGTTAACCAATCGTTAGGATTTTCGGATTAAGAGACGCATAATCAGACGTTCCGACCCCTTCGGCTTCGGCCTTCCTGATAAAAGGCAATTCATCTAATCTCCGCTCGAGTAAGGTAGCGCCGTAGGCATCCGCGGCAACCGGATCGGTACTGACGATCATGGTCCCAGTCTCCTTGAGATCTGATAATGATCCGCCGGTTGGGCCGTTTCGCATCATGGTTTTCGTTCCGTCCAAAACAACAAAAGTAGCTTTAAGTAACATAGATAATTCTTTAATAATATTATGAATATCTTGGTGGAATATATTCCGTCGCCCTCCCAGGAGCCCATACCAGTTTTTCAGTGTCATGGAGGCTCCACTCCGGTGATGATCTTTCAGAGGGGCCATACCAATGACTTTCTCTACCGATTGCAGAGGGGTATATAGGAGAGGCCATTCACGGATCAGTCGCCCCCCCACAAGCGTAAAAGAATGAAAAGCGTCTCTACGAGGAAGCTCGACTTTGGCACCGGCTTCCCGCGCGGCCTTTTCGATTCCGGAGAGAGCAAAACAGCTAGCCGGATCGTTGATGGGATTGTCGGTTACAACGACCGAGGAAGCACCAGCCTTCAGGCATAATCCGGCCACTTCTGCCACAAGGTCGGGATGACTCGTGGCGCAGAGCATCGGGGGTGAAGCAAATGCCGCGTTGACCTTCAATAATACCCGATCCCCGGGTCTGATATAACTCTCCAAACCCCCGATGGATTCAAAGGCTAGTTGTATTGTTTTCGCTCGATCTGTACCTCTGACAATGGCCATTCTATTTCCCATTTCCGGAACGGAATAATCGGGCAGGCCGGGTAATACGTCCACCTCCTGGCGACCGGAAGGGCCCAAAGGATCATAGAAATGATAGGCCAACGCTCCTGTTGCGGCCAGTGAAAGCCCGGCCTTGGTGCAACGGGTGAGGAATTCCCGCCTTCCAACTGAATCAGAGTTTTGGGTTTTATTCGCCAATCTTCACTCCAGTCTATCCTATGAAATCTTTGAAAAACGCTCCCTTTTGCCCAATCTTGGCGTCAGACTTAAATTCTAATCCTCGAAATACTATGAGTATTCCTGGCTATCCCGATGAAAATCGGGAGGGTTAGAATTCTCGCCTTCCTTGACCTTGAACAAAATTGAGCATTTTTCAAAGGTCTCCCCATTTTGAAGAGCCAGCTGAATCCCGAGACGTTCGGCTATTCCAGCGTATGGGTTTCAACATATTTCTTTGCCACTTCATGCATGGATGTGACCAAGTCGTCAGACGTGCTGGCGGCCCTCATTTCCATATAATCGTGCCCATGTACAAAGAAAAGCGCATTGGCCACGGAATAGGCAAATTCCGCCCATTCCAACGGATGCCCGTCATTACGGTATTGCTGACTATACACCGCGAAGGCATTCTCTTTGGTCCCCATGTCATACTTGAAGACTTCGAACCACATGTCTTGATTATCTGTACGAACATATCGTTGGCTCTTCAACTCCAGAAAACCGGATGCGAGGTAGAGATCGGCTTGTCCATCAATCTTTTCATACAGTGTTTCAGGAGTGAAGCTTTCAAGAGGAGTCATCCAAGTGAAATCTTCGGGCAGAGGAACCAAAGTTGAGGGTGGACCAGGGGAGAATTGCTCCATGCCCCCCTCAAAAGCGCTCTGTGCTGTGACGGCAGGGTTGAATTGAGACTGCTGAAAGAAGACCATCACACCGATAAGGGCTAGTATGGCCAGGATAAGGAAGCTGAGGAGAATTTCTCCTTTTGTTCGCTTTCTCTTTTTAGCCAATGGACTCCCTTTGGTGTCTCAATTTTTTATAGTGAAGGAATTAGCGGATTGGTTTCTGCCATTCTTTGGCAAAAATTTCTGCCACTTTATTGATTTGACTCGAATCTATGACCAAGACTCTTGCGACTTCGGCGTACAGCATTTCTCGATCCTTATTCTCTGCATCCACAAGGGCGTTGAGATCTCTCTTTTCTTTGAGCCCCAATTCATCGGAAGTTGCAATGGATATGTAACCGTCATCACCCTCCTGAAGCATACCCTTTTGATAAAAAGGCTTGAGCTGAGCGTAGCGAACTTTCATTTTTTCTTTGAGGCCGCGGATGGTGGCGTTTGAAACGGTTGTCGCGTCCTGAGCCCAGGCATTGGATGGAGACAGAAGCAGAATGGCACTTTGCACAAAGGATGGTATAGGCTTCATGAGAAACGAATGTTCTTCAGCGCCTTCTTGCCCCCTGATCTCATCAACAATCTCCCCTGCCATGGTTTCCACCTGCTCGGCAGGAAAGTAGATATTAACGGTTACACAGGCAAAGATAAATATCATCATACACAATATAGTCGGCCAAATAAGTTTTTGATTCATTTTCATGTCCCTCCCCTTAAGGTGAAGATAACGGGTACTGACCTGGTCATTCTATCATAGGGCCACTTTTTGAGGCTATGATCCCCTTGATTCTCTTTATCATAGATTTGAAACTGATTGGGGTGTCTGGACTATGATTTACTACATCTACTCTTGGAATGCCACCACTTTTCACAAGATAATCGGGTCCGCCTTTCCAATCCGAGCCTTTTATTTTGAAGGAATCATTGGCCAGGGACGCTCGAATTCCTATTTTGCTGTAGGGAAGTCTCTCAAATACGGAAATGAAGGCCCCTGAGATCCCCCTGAACGGACTCGCTCCACCACCGATTCTGGCAATATTATCCATTGCTTGTACGCTTATTTTCTGATCGACCCCTTTTGTCTTCATGGTTTCCAGCAGAAGGTCAAATTTCTGTGGCTGTCCATTAGCGATTTCGAGGTCATGAATGTACCCGTGCAATATCCCCTGTATTTCTCCGAATGATGTTCCCTTGGTCAGTTCGTAGAGATCTATATCTTTGATGCTGATATTGGCTCTATATTGGGGAAATGACGAGAAAAGGCCGGATATCCCCGGGCTGGATAGGAGAATTTCACCCTCAAAGGCTTGAGCGCGGATTTGACCGGAGCTGTGGAGCGTATTCTCCTCAAATCGTACGGTATCCAACTCACCCTCTATGGTTCCATGCACCGGTATGGGCAGGAGTTGAGAGAAAAAGGAGCCGCTGTCGATTCCATCTAGTCGCAAGCTAGTTCTAATGGATCGATTCGAAGAGATGATATTTTCACAAAGGATAGGACCAACTTCCGCTATCCCGCCCGAAACCATTAACACCGTAGGTTCGTCAACCGAAAACCGATTGGGATCCATCTTTAGAGGGAGTTGGAGGGGCTGGTTGTCGATAATAGGCATTTTTAAATTCTGAATAAATAACGTCCCTCGGACAGGTTCCGGTTGATGTCCAATGTTTTGGGTCTGTAACCATATAGGCAGATCAAGGTCGATTCCTGAGAAGTCAACAGCCATGTCCGCGGAGGCGAATCGACCCTCATCCCACCAGCCATGTCCTTTGATCATCCACTCGGAGATCCAACCTGTGAAACTCAGGTCCGCTGAAACATCACCTGCCAAATCGATTGAGGCGAAAAAGGGTTTTTCCGTTTGAAACGGTTCCAGGATAAAATGATGGAAGAGGGGTTTCAGAGGGGTCTTTGGTATTTTGACCGAGAGATCAGCATGCGGGTTCTCAACCCCAAGATAAAGCATGCCCTCCAAAGTAAGATCCAGAACATCTTTCAAATGAATCTGGTGTGATGATATATGAATTGTCTGATTCGGGATGTCGTATGTACACTTAAGAAAAGAAGAAAAACTATTATTGTTCAAGTTCAAATAGAAACGATCAAGGAGAAGCTCACCTTCATCTGAGGTCAGAGCCGTCCGAAAAGCCACAGAAGATCCTTTGGGGTCCAGTTCCCCGTTTACGTCCAAGAAAAGAGAGAGGGCTTCTCCGAAATAGTCGGCATTGACCTTTTCAAAGGCCAGATGGTGAAGACCGATTTTAAGATTCAAAGTCCAACCCTTTTCCCTATTTTGTACGGCGCCCAGCTCAAGATCACTGAGACCGTCAAATCGCCATTCAGAAGGTATCAGCCCAAGCATTTGTGCGGACTCAATGAGACCGACGTCTTGGCCATGGGACTTCATGTTTAGTAAGCCTTGCTCAAAAACCAGGGATGCGTGCATATTTCTTAGAAGGGACGTTTCGAGGCGGATATCAGGGAGGAGAAGGGATGTTTGCTCAATATCCATTTCACCCTTTGTAAACTCAATCTGAACCTGCTTCATAAGAAGGTCTCTGGTACCGAACTCCATTCTGATCTGCTCACTCTTCAAATTGGCGGAAAGGGAGAGCTTTGGAAGTTCGCCTGACACACGCAAGTTTCCGTAGAACTCGCCTTCGAACCCGGTTTGGTTTCTCATGTATGAGATTCCATTAGCCTCAAGGCCAACGTCAAGGTCTGTGTGGAAGCCCCAGTCTTCCTGTATTTTTCGGCCGCTCATCTCTCCTTGAAAAAGGATCGGCCCTGACACATTGACCGTGACCCCTTCCATTCCATCGTCCGGTAGGAAGGCAAGCAACCTGTCAGATAAGATATGCCCTTTCAGAATATTCAATCGAATGTCGGTTTGAGTCCCTATTTCTATGTCCATTTTCCCTTTCAGCTGAAGGGCGTCATCGGCGTTCAAGTCAAGCCCGGTGACATTGAGCATTCGGTTCTCGATATTGAGGGAACCCGTCAGTT
Source organism: uncultured Desulfobacteraceae bacterium (assembly GCA_964520425.1). GTDB lineage: Bacteria > Desulfobacterota > DSM-4660 > Desulfatiglandales > HGW-15 > JAFGFY01. The sequence goes on along the minus strand of CAZFMX010000006.1, from coordinate 32,186 downwards.
GGGCCTTCATAGAAAACGGCGACCACAGTGTGTCGTGGTCTTGTTTTAGGTGCACGCCATCGAAATGGAACTCAAGGGATTCAAGGTCCAGTGTTTTGTATTCCGGGGAATACCGGATCGTTCCCTCGGTTTCCATGTCTTTGACATCAATTGCCGGACTCTGAAATGCGGCCTTGGTTGTCTTAAGAAACCCTGTGATCTGTGGAGCCTTAAGCGAGATGGCATCTTGCGTGGTCATATGAATCTCGGGAGCGGTGAACTGAATGCCTTGAGACGGCCATTCCAAGACCAGACTACAGGAGATTTCTATATGGCGATCAGGATTCATGTTTGCGCGAATTCCTTTGACCTCCATCCTCTGCTCTCCGAATAGGGATATGATTTTTCCGTCTAAAACCGCTACCTCTTCGAGGTTTATATCCCTGAACATGAACCATGTGACCGTCCACCTTAATATTCGCGAAAGGAAAGAAGGAGAGTTTTGTCCTGTTCTGTACTCCGGCATCACAAATTGTCCCGGAATATTCAACAGGAGTTTGCGAACCTTGATCTGTCTAATGATGAGAGTCTTGTGTCCAAACCGGCCTTCCATGGCCATGTCTGCAGCCAAATCAGAGATCCTCAAATGAAAACCCTTCCGATCATCAAATGGCCCGAGAGTGATGGTGTCTGCTCTGACAGTCAGCGGGTAAAGAGAATAGGAGAGATTCTCAAAAGTACACGACATACCCGTGGATTGGGAAACCATCCTCACTACGAGCTGTTCTATAGAATCAGGGTGTGAGTAATAGTAGAAAAGCGTTCCGGCAACAGACATCACAACGAGGAGAAGGAAGACGCCAAGAGCGATGAGGAATTTTTTTTTGAGTTTCATTTTTTTCATTCGTTCGGATTGAAGGCCTTGGCATCAGCCGAAAAGCTTCAACGGTTGTGGTGCTGGGGAAGTATAGATTACTATGACTTCACCGCATAATGGGTACCCTAGTTATAAAACCTTTTCAAATATGGAAAGGATTATGTTTTTTTTGAAATGACCAGGCCGTGAGACTCGGAATCGGAGAAAAGATACCATAACCCATATCTCTTGATTATTTATTTGTATGGATTGAATGACAGCATGTCCATTTTTTACAACGTTAAGGAGAAGTCTCCTTGACGTGATTCTTCAGCCATTCCAGCCCAAGTTCATCTTTTTTAGAGATATCCCGCAAGTATGCAATGGTTTCTTTCACCGAATTCTTGTTTTCCTTTAACAGCGCATCAAAAAGGGCAAAATCCCGGTGGTAGAGACCGATGGCCATGAGATAGGCATTGTTTAGTCCGACAATTCCAAAGTGTGTGAAATAATCTGTCTGCAATTGCGCCTTGACCTCAACAAATCGGTCAAGGAATGACGCAAAGACCTTCTCCCTTAGGATCAGTTTCTCCTGGTAACTTATTGGGGAATTGTAGAGTTGATCCAGTTCATTGAGAAGAGAATCCAAGTAGGAAGAAAAGATGCGTTCATCAGCCATACTTTTCCTTGCCTCAATGGTTAAGGGGTCAAATGGGCCGTATTTGCTTTCGAAAAACTCAACCGCCCCAGCCTTCCCCACCAGAACGGCGATGCTTTCATTGAACTCACCTTCTCCCTTGATATAAAGGGTCGTGTGGGTCATTTCGTGCAGAATCGTCTCCACGAGATCCAGAGTGGATCCCTCGAGAAGGTTCATGGTCACAGGATCCTTAAACCAACCCAGCGTGCTGTATGCATCGGCGACCCCCATAAACACATCAAGGTCCTTGTGAAGCAGGTACTCTTTTTTCTTCTTTGCTTCTTCCAGATCAAAGAAGGGTAGATAGTGGAGCCTTCCGACAATGGGAAACCACCATGTCACTTGTCTGAGACGATCCTTGGGGGAAGCTGACAATACATACATGGGCGCCTGATTCGACTCAAGGTAGACGGTTTGATAGTTTTCGGTCTTTTTGAGTCCAAGTTCATCCTCTCCGAATGCCTTCACCAGGGCCACGAGTCGAAGCCGTTCGTTCTCTTCGGAACCGAGGGTCTCTCCTGCGAGGGCCTCTTCTACCGGAATGGAATCATGAAGCAGTTGATACTGGCCTTTTGCAGCGTGATAAACGTAGGTTAGGCTACAGCCCGTGGTCGACAAGAAGAGTATTGAGAGGATGAAAAGAAAAAGGGATCGTTGCGCGATATTTTGAAACCCGCCTTCGGTACCCCAAAACATACGGCAGACAATCCTCTTAGATTCGGTTTTCAATGAAGAGTCCTCAATGAAAAAAGGTAGATGCTAATAGCCATGTAATCAAATATATCATTCCAGCCGTAGTGAAACGGGGAGCTGGAATCCAGTAGTATGCTGAATAGGCTGGATTCACGCGTTTCCACCCTCCATAGCAGAGCTATTGCGGAGGACGGGCGCGGGAATGACAGCGGTGAAATGGAATCTCGGTATTAGACTGCAACGTTAATAAACTCAGAGGTACGTCTTGTGCCAGTGCTGAAAGACGATCAGGTTCCAGAGGTGCCATGAGGTATCTTGGCGTCCATTCATGTGATCGTTGATCAATCCCTGAATAACGTCAAAATCAAAGATGGCTTGCTGTCTGATGACATCTTTGGCTAAATACTCATCAATGAGGAACTTCAACTCATTCCTGAGCCAGGCCCCGATAGGCATCTCAAAACCCCATTTTGGTCGATTATGTAGAGAAGGAGGCAACAGGTCCTTGAAAGTCTCCATCAGGATATATTTTCCGGTCTTCCCTTTCAGCTTCAGATTCCCCTTTAATTGAAAGACATATTCAACAAAGGTGTGATCTAAAAAAGGAACTCGGACTTCGAGGGAATTGGCCATGCTCATCCGATCCACCTTGGTGAGCATATCCCCATGAAGTAAACCTCTTACATCCATATATAGCATCAAGTTAATGATATCGTTAGTAAAACGATCTTTTTCATCCCTGATGATTCTTTGAATAAGAGAAAGATAGAAATCGTCATCAGGAGGGTTCGTTAACAGACTTTGCCTCAGAGAAAGGGGAAAAACCTCTCGCCATCGGGAAAATCGTTGTGGGAAATCGAGGTTCATCCCCCTGATAAATTTCTTGGCCCTTCGAATCCTTTCCAGGCTTGGTTTATCCCTCGAGTCAGGTAACGCATTGATGAACGGGGCGATGAGCCCATCTTTTATAAATCGGGGAATCTTCTTGAAGTATTGTGACCAACGTTCCCCTTGATACATCCTGTATCCGGCAAAGAGTTCGTCTCCGCCATCTCCGGAGAGGGCTACGGTCACGTGTTTTCTCGTCTCCCTGGAGACGATGTAGGTGGGAACGGCGGAAGAATCTGCAAATGGTTCATCCACGCATTCCAGGACCAGAGGAAAGGCATCCAGGATATCTCTATGTCCAAGCTTAAACTCCTGGTGTTCGGTTCCGTGAAACGAGGCGACATCCCTAGCATATTTTGTCTCATCGAAGGAGGGGAGGTCTTCATAGCCGATTGAGAAGGTCTTTACAGGACGATTGGAGTTCCTGGACATGAGGGCAACAATGAGACTTGAGTCTATCCCGCCGCTGAGAAAAGCGCCGAAGGGAACGTCCGATATGAGACGACGCGCAACCGCATCTTCCATGAGAGTGTAAAGATGGCGTTTGATATCGTTGAGGGTTTCCGCGGGAGCATGAGGGTCAGTATGCGTCTCCTCACTGTCGATCACTGCTGGAATATTCCAGTAGGGTTCAATGGAGATTTCTCCCTTTTCTACGGTAAGCCAGGTGCCCGGCATCAACTTCCGAATGTTCTTAAAGATTGTCCAAGGTGGAGGAATATAGTTTAGGGTCAGGTAGAGATCCAGGGCCTCGGGATCTATTTCTCGCGGCACGTCAGGATCACATAGAATAGCCTTGATTTCCGAGGCAAAGATCAGTTGTTGTCCGTCCCAATAGTAAATGAGAGGCTTGATGCCCAGACGGTCCCTTCCGAGCCATAACCTCTGTCTCCGCCCATCCCAAAGGGCGAATCCAAACATACCATTCAGGTGTTTGAGACAATCAGTGCCTTCTTCTTCATAGAGATGGATGATTGTTTCCGTATCGGTTCGGCTTTTTAGAGTATGTCCCTTTGATTTCAACCTTTCTCTTATGGCATTGAAGTCATATATTTCTCCATTGTAGACAAGCCATATGGTCCCGTCTTCATTACACATGGGCTGATGCCCGGCAGGTGAAAGATCGATGATGCTCAGCCTTCGATGGCCGAGCCCAATGGGAGGAGACACGTGAACGCCTTCATCATCAGGTCCGCGATAGGAAAAAGATCCACACATCTTCCTGATAAGGTCTTCACTTACCCTTTTACCATTAAAATTCAGTTTTCCGCAGATGCCGCACATGGGATTTTGGATTTTTTATTTTAAATTTTTGATTTTTGATTGGGTATATAGTCAATTCGTTATTATCAAGAGCGTGTTCTCACTGTTTTTCGTGATTCCACCATGATGGCTACTAGTTCATTTGCTTCATTGAGTAGTGGTTGTATTGATTTATCCCCCTTTAACATACTACTTTCTATGATGATCTCCATCCAAAATGCACTCTCGTCAGCCTCTTCTTCGACAATACCAAGTTTGGCAGTGAATTCCGCCTTGGAACGCGCTCTGCATGCGGATCTATAGTTTGCCCCTACAGACGTGCCGGATTTGGCGAGTTGCCTTCCGATCACCTGGGCCATGAGAGTCTTGGGTAGAGAACTTACTAACTTCATTACTCTTAAGGCAAAAGATTTCGTCCTGTCTTTTAGCTCTTTCTCATCCATCTCATCATCTTCCTCTCCCTAATCAAAAATCGCAAATCAAAAATC
>CAZFMX010000006.1:0-27219 GCA_964520425.1 uncultured Desulfobacteraceae bacterium | reverse complement strand
TCTCATCCATCTCATCATCTTCCTCTCCCTAATCAAAAATCGCAAATCAAAAATCTAAAATTCCTTGGGTTTGTATTCTATAAATATCGGATTGGAAGTCAGGTGTTTTCTGCTGTCTATAATTCGGTAATAGGTCTTCACATTCGACTGTGCTGTTTCGTCCGTGTATTTGATTTCCATGGGCGTTTTTCCTTTAAAAGTGTGTATCAGGGTCCCGCCGCGAATGAGATGGATTGTTGTATCCTTATCCTTAAATTTTTCCCTGTCATCTGAGACTCTAAACGCGATGAGGGGGAAACGTGAAGTTCTCAGTGTATCCCCCATGAAGGCCTTATTCTCTTCCTCTCCATAGACATTGAAATACTCCAGCTTTGGCCAGGTCTGTCCATCACCCCGCGAACAGTACATACGGCCGCTTCTTATAGCCTCCATGACACCCTCTTTGGAGAGATCCTTTACCAGAAGGGTGGTCGGATAGACCCCTAATTTCAGTCCCCATCGACCATCCTCGTGAAAGTCGGCTGTGGATATTCCCCACGAAGGCTTTTCTCTCTGTCCTTGACAATATTCATTTAGGACCCTGTCCCACTCCTTTCCAGGATCTGTGATGGTGGGATTTTCTCCATATATGGCCGAAAATCCCATATAGCTTCGAGATTGATGGAGGACTTCGGGGTAAGGTGGTGTGTTTACATGAATGGGACCATATTCCCGAATTCCGGATTTTTGTTCCGGGTAGTTCCAGAAACAGAGCCCGCCTCTTTGGTTGACATAATCGATCAACTCCTGAAAAGGGGCAATGCCTTGATCACCATGGTAGGCGCTAAAAAGAGAGCTCCTGAAAGGGTTGTAGTCCACAATGGCAAGGGCTGATACAATGATGAAGATTAGACCGATGCGTCGATAAGAACCTTTCCTCTTTAAAAGTAAAAACCCTATAATAAGGGGAACGAGGAATATAAGTACACCTGGGAGTAGATCAATCGTATATTTGAGGGACCATTCATTGCCCAGGGTCGGCATACGGGCATAATCTTCAGGTTTATTTAAATCGATCACAAGAATTCGGCGATCATATTCATGGGCGGTCAAGTCCTTGTTCCACCAGGATCCTGTCCAATAGTAATAGGCCGAAGTGATACAACCGGGAATGATGATCATATGAGGGTATTTTTTTGATACCTCATCGATCTCACGAAGGTACCGGTCCGGGTTATGAGTCATGATGGATGGCTTTTCTTTCTTATACCTTAATACATTCCTAAAGGGTGCGATGCCGTAGGATAGGGAGATCCGATCATGATCGTTAATGAAGACGACATTGAATCCCCTGGTTTCGGCCATTCGCACGATTTCCTCAATGCTGTGAACGCCGTCACTAAATGTGGATCGAAGGTCCATGAGAGCGGTTACAGTCTTATATGGATCTGTCGGAATGGATTCGGCCTTTGCCGGTTGCGCGAGGATAAAGGATAGAAGCGCGATGAATAGAATGAGGGGAAAGCCCCTATTCTGTCTAATGGGTAACAACGAAAGAGGTTCTACCATACTCTAGAGCGACGAAGCCCTCCTGAGGGGGATAACCCACCAAAAGGCAGGCAAGCAGCATTATAAAAACTGTGCAACAATTAGGTTATTAAAGCATATTTTAATAAAATTGTCCATTGTGCCTTTATGTGAATTCTCTTTTTATGTTTTTATGCAACAGTAGGGTTGTTTCTAGGACACAAGGCTAGGTCCGATTCCGCAGCCTTCTGTACATCAAATAGAAATAGATGAAGAGATACCCGATACAACCCAGCATCCACAGCCTGGTGTGAATCTTTTGTGCGCGTAATGCTTTTTCTGCATGGGTGATGTTAAATTCTATGCTGATTCCGCCTCTCAGGTCTCCGACGGCGTATCCCTGCTCGACATGACATTTGAGACAACTCTCTTCAGTATAAAGAGCTCCCATGTATCGATAAATGATGTGATTGCCCTTTTCTTCCTTCCAGGCCACGTCTTTTTCGCCCTCCATAATGCGCGTGAGGGCCTTTTTTTCAAAGTTGTCTGGCGAGTTCGCCGGGTTTATCGGATTGAGGCTTGTGACATGAAATCTGAATGAACCTTCATTATTGGCATATTCGGAAATTTCCTTTGTCATCTCCACCGGGATTTTCATCGTATACGTTTTACCATCGGATGTGGTGATATCGGGTGAGTCCAAATACGGGTTTGACTGGACGCCGGACTTTTTCTCCACATAGACGCCCCCGTAATCGGAATTCCACCTCCTGGCCAACAGGATAAGATGAAACTGAGCTTTTGCTCTCAATGCCATTTCATCATCTATCAGGCGCTCCTTATTCACATTCAACCCAAAATGCCATCCTAAACCGAATAGAATGACCACAAGAACCAAATTAACTGTCCATAAAGATATTGTTCTTAACATGGTCTCTTGTTCCCTTCAGTTATAATGAGACAAGTTTAAGGAGAGATGACCGAAGTTAATTTGAAAATCACATTCCATTGTTATATATAACATGACATATCTTCTATACCAAAGCAATTCCAATACGTATCATGCCATTCCTGGAATGAGGAGGAAACATGAAAGGCATATTTGAAATGATAACAGGGTGGGGAGGCGGAGTGGGGGAGAAAACCATCGTTTCTATCGGCATCCCTTTGAAAGCAGGAGGACATGACGTCATGTGTCCTGTTTCCAAGACATGTACTTCCTACAGGGCTTTGGAAATCGAGGTCCAAGCCATTAAGAATGAACTCGACGCGTTGCTTCAGAGAGCAAAAGAGAGCTTTGAGGTCCTGGTAACTGAACATGCACTTGATCTGAGACCGGACATGTCGCCCGAGGAAATCTGGTCGATCCTCTCGGGCCTGTCGAAGGAGGATCTATTTGTCAAGAGCTTTAATAGTCTGGAGGAGGGGAGAAGGAGGGCTGTTGCAGAACATGTCCTGACTCGATGCAATGTGTTCTCCGGTATGCCATCCGTGTTTTCTTCCCGCTACAACAGTGAAACCAGTCTTATGGAATAAATAAGGGTCTTTTGCGTGGCCTAGGAAAAGGATCTTCGAATCCGGTACGGAGCTCCTTACGAGGAATATTGTCGGAGAGTGGGCTTTTGGGTGCCTAAGCGTTCAACTTAGTTTGGAGGTGAGTTGAAAAACCGATCTCATATATTTTTAGATGTAACTTTCCTACCGAGTTATTCGTTTCTAGAAATAAGGCCTTGCCTCTGATTTTAATCTGAACTACAACCAGTGACATTTTCCAGGCAGAACTGAACCCAAATTCAGCGCGAACAGGAATCTGATCTGGAGATCAGCCGGATACGATCGAATGGATAGGAAGAAGTCAAGATTCAACAAATATGTTTTGTCATACAAAAACCTGATCTACAATCACGCCTATTATTCGACAGGAAGGATTGAGGAGGCTGAGGATGTCACACAAGAGACACTCATGAAACTATGGCGCCACATGGATTCAGTACAGGAAAAGAGGGTGAGGCCTTGGATATTACGCGTGACAAGAAACCTGTGCATCGATCGGAGTCGCAAGATTCGCGAGAAACATTTCAGTGAATTTGAGGAGAAAGGTCATCATTCCATGGAGAATCAATTGATCGACGAAAGGGCTAATCCGGAAGATGAGGTCATTCAGTTTAGCAGTGTTGAGCATATCATGGACTGTTTAAACAGACTCCCGGAAAAATTGCGTACCGCTGTGATTATGCGGGATATTCAGGATCTCACTTATGATCTCATAGCAGAAACCATGGGGCTGCCACTAAACACGGCAAAGGTATACATCCATAGAGGACGTAAAATGTTGGCCAAGCAGCTAATAGAACAATCAGAATTCGATCTTGAAACGAGGTTGGGTTATGAGATGTAGTGATTTGGAAGGGTGGATTGTCGACTATATCGACGGCAATATAGCAAAACGGCTTCGACGGGAAATGGATGACCATTTAAAAGAATGCGCTGAATGTCGGAAGACACTGTTTCAGGAAAGGGCGGTCTCTTCAAGATTACGCGAATTGCCTCGACTGGAATGCCCGAAACGTGTTGAAGACAGGATCTTTACTCTCACTGAAAATGAGCATGCATCGTTCTTCTCAATGTTCAAAAAGCGAATCGCGGAACAACCGGGTTGGCGTTCCAGATTCGCCGCTTTTGTGTTAACGGCAATGCTTATTATCGTCTTTGGTGTCTTTTTTGACAGTCATGAGGACAGCAGACAAAAGGTGGAGTTCACTGCTGAAGAAATAGAAATGGCAACCAGGGATGTTGAGTTGGCATTGTCATATGTGGGTTACTACGCGAAAAGGACTGAGGATGTGCTTGTGGATCAAATCGTCTCTAAACCGATTGCAGGGCCTCTTAAATCTACTGTGAAGAAAGCGTTTCAACCGCTAATGAATGGAGATAAATCATGAAAAAGATACTCATCTTCACGGCTTCTTTTTTAATACTGGGGACGTCTCTATTTGCTCAACAGGATGAGGATTATAAGAAACACCCGGGTTATGTTGATTTCGGTGAAATAGAGGGGTTGACCGATGCCGAGAAAACGGTAGAAGTCCTCCTCAAAGGACCGATCCTAAGGTTTGTGGCCAATGCTGCCCAGAATGCGGACCCATCCCTGGCGCGACTCATACGAACGGTCAAGCTTATCAAAGTCGACGCCTTCTCTATAGGAAAAGAGGATTTGGATCAGATGAAGAAAATAATCAAGAAAGTCTCTAAAAGACTGGATCCGGACAAATGGGAACGCATGGTAAAAGTCAAGGAAGAAGATGAATTTGTCGAAATATTCCTCCAATTTGGCGAAGAAGATGAATTGAGGGGGCTGGTTATCATGGCTGTCGGTGAGGATGACGAGGCGGTCTTCGTCAACATCGCGGGGAATATCGATCCGAGTCAGTTAGGGAGATTGGCCGACAAGTTCAATGTCCCTGAGGTGGGCTCACTCGACATTGAGAAGGAGAACGGTGATGATTAGAAAAAAGAAATCGGAGTGGTAGTGAAGGAGGTTTTTTGTGTTTCAAATAGAAAAGTTGATCAAGACATTTGGTGAGATCCGCGCGGTAGACGGGATCAGTTTCGAAGTACGACCCGGAGAGATCTACGGGCTGTTGGGGCCCAATGGCGCAGGCAAGACCACCGCGCTATCTATGATGTGCAACCTGCTCAAGCCGGATGGAGGCAGGATCTTTTTCGATGGAATCGATCTCGCCTCTGATCCGATCAAGGTCAAGGGGCAGCTGGGTGTGGTGCCTCAGGAGACGGCCCTTTATGAGGAGTTGTCTGCCAGAGAGAACCTTCGGTTCTGGGGCGGGATGTACGGTCTATCAGGCCGTGACCTCAACGAAGCAGTGGGCGGGACCCTCGAGCTTCTCGGTCTCACCGCGAGGTCCAAGGACGCGGTGAAGACCTTTTCAGGAGGGATGAAGCGCCGGCTCAATCTGGGGGTTGGGTTGGTTCACTCCCCCCGGGCCATGCTCCTGGACGAACCCACGGTGGGGATTGACCCTCAGGCCAGGAATAACATCCTGGATGTGGTGAGAGCAATAACCTCCAATGGGACCACTGTGGTCTATACCACACACTACCTGGAAGAAGCGGAAACGCTTTGTGACAGGATAGGCATCATGGATCATGGGAAGCTCCTGGCAGAGGGTACTCTGGATGACCTCAAACAACAGGCAGGGGAAGAAGAGATCGTCACGGTGCGTGGATCGTTCAATACCGAAGAAGTCAGGAAGCGTCTTGAAGGGATCCGTGAAGCCAAGTTGATTACCGAGGAACCGGGAAAGATGGTCTTCTCAGCCGCCGGCTCCGGCAGGGGCGCGGTGGAGATTCTCTCGAACATCCTTGGTCAAGAACCAGGGGTGGACGGTATCTCGGTTCAGCCCCCCAGCCTAAACAGCCTGTTTCTCAATCTTACGGGTAAGGAGCTTCGAGACTGATGGGTGTCATCATACGGATGATAGGCAAAGATCTTCGTCGCAAGGTTCGAACACCCCTGGGAATTTTGGCCCTTCTCTGCTTCCCGATTTTGTTTTCCCTGATCATCGGCTTGACTTTCGGGGGAGAAAATCAAATGCCCAAGACGCATCTTCTCGTGGAGAATCTGGATGAAGGTCCGGTTGGAGAGGTTCTGTTTTCTATTCTGAATTCAAAGAAGGCGGCGGATTACTTCAAGGTGGAGGAAGTCGGGGCAGAGGGTCCCTCGATGATCGAACAGGACAAGGCCTCGGCCCTCCTACGCATTCCTAAGTCCTTTTCACAGGATATCCTCGACGGCAAGCCAACCTCCCTGGAATTGATCCGGAATCCCGCGCAAGGCATACTTTCGGAGATTGCTGAACAGGCGGTCGGTGTGTTGGTGGAGGTATTGGACACATCCTCCCATGTGTTCCGCAGCCCGTTAGAGGAGATCGCGAAATATACACAGTCAGATACCTTGAAGATCACAGACGAATCTCTGGCCGCGCTCGCCGTAGCCTTCTACAAAATCATCAATGGAGCAGATGACTACCTCGATCCATTGGTGATTACCTTTGAATCGGTCTCTATTGAACCTGAGAAGGCTGAGGATGGTGAGGGAAGAACCTCATTATTCTTTACGATCTTCCTCATTGTTCTTCCAGGCCTGTCGGTCTACACGCTCTTCTTGATCGCCGACATAGGGATGCGGGACATTCTTGCCGAAGGCGCCGCAGGCACCCTCAAACGACAGCTCTCCGGGCCTATTACTCCGGGGACTTTGATCCTGGCCAAGGCCCTCTATGCAGCGATATTGTCATCAATTTCCCTTATCATCCTGGCCTGTATTGGAGGGATTGTTGTGCAAAAAGAGGTCTCCCTAACAGGCTTCATTGTCCTCTCCCTCGCCCTGATTTTGGCCGTGACCGGCGCTGCGGGAGTCATCTACGGGATTACAGGGCAAGAAAGGCGCGGAGCAGTGGTCGCCAATATTGCCTATATTATTTTAGCCTTTTCGGGGGGCTGTTTCATCCCTCTGGAAAGCCTGCCCAACTCGGTGCGGGCAATCGCCCCGATCTCCCCGTTCTACTGGGTGACGACGGGGTATAGGGCGCTTATGGAATCAGGAGCCGGACTTTCGGCCATTATTCCGAACATCGGTGTCCTGGCGGGAATGGGCATCCCGCTTCTCGTGCTGGGATCCGTGCTGCTTGGACGCAGGATTCAACAGGGAGGTGCCGTATGAGAAAGACACTGCGTTTGGCCGGCAATGACCTGCGCCTGACGTTCCGGGACAAGGCCACTCTCTTTTGGATGCTCCTTTTTCCCGTCGCCCTGACGTGGTTCTTCGGTCAGGTCTACAAGAACGTAGGCCGCGAGACTCAAAATCCGATTACGATTTCAGTATTAAATCAAGACGACGGCTGGCTTTCCCGATCTCTTATCGAGGATTTGAAAAGTGAGAAGATCGCGCTGAGAATCCTTAACCCTGAGGAGATGGATGAGACTTATAGAGTTCGAACTCTGGTCATCCCATCCGGATTCACGGATAAGGTCCTGTCGGGTGAAAAGCAGGAACTACGTCTGGAAAAAGAACCCGACACCAATGGTACCTATTCCGTGGCCGCTGAGGTCCATATCATAAAGACGATTGTTCGCACTGTGGGCCGATTGATCGAGATGAAGCCCAGGGAAAAGATCACGTTCGGTGATTCAGCCCTGGGAAAGGCCTTGGAGGCCCTCATTAATACATTAGGGCTTTTAAAGACACCTTCCGGTGAAGAGAATATTGAGATAGAACCGGAAGTTGTGTTCCGAGAGCTGGGAGAGCGGGAGAGACTGGTCGACCTGAAAGTCACCACGGCCGGATCCGGAATCCCAGTCCCTTCCGGGAATGCCCTGTCCGTCCCCGGAATCCTGACCATGATGATCCTGATGAATACCGTTCTGTTCGGAGGGACGTTTCTGACCGAAGAAAAGATCTCTGGAACGCTGCGCAGACAAATGACCCTACCGGTCAACCCTACTCACGTTTTTACGGGTAAGCTCCTTGGGTGTTTCTTTATGTCTCTTTTGCAGATTGTCGTGCTGTTGCTGGCCGGCCGTTTCCTGTTCGGTCTCACCTACGAAAATGCCCTCGGGGGGATCATTGTATTGATCTTCTGCCTTTCGTTTGCCGCTGCGGGTCTGGCTACTCTAATCGGGGCAATGCTGCGTACGCCGGAACAGGTTTTTGCCTTTGGCTGGATACTCTGTTTCATGATGGCCTCCATTGGCGGTTGTATTTGGCCCGGTGAGATCATGCCGGAATGGATGAGGACCACGGCGCATATATTTCCGAGCGCCTGGGCCATGGACGGCTTCCACGCCCTGATTACCTTTGGAAAAGGCATAGAGGGAGCGCTCCTCCCCGCTGCGGTCCTGATGGGATTCGGTATCATCTATTCGGCGCTGGGTGCAAGGTTTCTGAGGAGAGCCATTAATTAATAACCCTAGACGCTGAACCTTGAACTCTGAACCTTTAAATCCTGCTTGCCGTAAAGACCTGTTTCACACGTTCCAAAATCCTTACCTTACCTGTTCCGAACCCATCGTCGGCTCGAACCGGGGGACGGGGAATCCCCAACTCTGGTTGTCCCGCCGAAGCCCTGGCGAAGGCGGAAACCCCAGCCTCATTCTTTCCCTGATGCCAAAAAAATGGCTTTTTTAGTAAAAAATAAGGGCACTTTTTATCAAAAATAAGGGTTTTCCCGATTGACATCGGAAAATAGATGTGTTCTTGTTGCGTGTCTTGAAATTTGATATTTGGATTCTGCGTTCCCTTATTCAGGACTCTAAGTCTAGAATGCAGAACCCAACGGTTCGAAATCACTTAAAATTCTAACCTTAAACCTAATCCTAAGTCTCAACGCCTTTAACCCTAAACCCTGCCCAGCGTGCAGAAGCTCTGAGTTTGCTGGTTCCGAGCTCGTCGAGGGATCGAATGGGGCGAAGGCGGGAACCCTAAGTGATTCTATAACATGAATGGCATTTAGCCTCTGTGCGCCCGTAGAATGCCATCGCACGGGGATGAGTGACAAGCAGCTGCGTTTGGCCGAAGGCGATGACAATGAATGACCAAACAGGTCATTCAGGCCTTTGTAAGTAGAGTCCGCGTCAATCTGCATTGATCTGCGATTCCAATTATATTTTCGCGCACATTCGGCTATTTATTCTTTCATATCAATTCCTGGAGGTACAAAAATGAAAAGAGCATATCTAACAATTCTATTTGCTACTTTCACAACCCTCTTTCCTCTCACAAACATCGCCTTTGGGCAAGGGGACGGTCATTCTCTCGATGCTGCAGATGGTAGCCCGACTGATGTCGTTTATGTGGACAATGAAGGCAACGTCGGTATCGGCACAATCAATCCAGAGGGAAGCCGTGTTAAGGTTTATACCAACTCGTTGAATACAGAAGACTCTTTTAATGGACTTTATGCTTACACGAAAAAGATTTCGGGACTTACCGATTTCAATGATTTCCTCTGTGGAATAAGAAGTCTCAATGTAATGGACCAGGTTAATGGGGAGACAGGTCATATTTATGGGATGTATGGACTGGCCAGGCTCTTAAACGGGAGTGTTGGGAATGCTGCATCGGGCATTAAAAGTATCATGGGCGGGGCTTTTCAGACAGACGCCTTTGGCGGTACGATAACGGGCGGTGCCTATGGATCTTATTCGCTCAGCAATATCGATTATGGTACAGTTTCCGGGGCCGTTTATGGATCGTTTTCATACGCTGATGTTGAACCTGACGCGATCGTACAAGGGAATGTATATGGAGGCTATTTCAAAGTTGATTCTGATAGTGATCCAGGTGGGAAGGCTTATGGAATCTATGTGGATATAAAAGATAATGTGGATTACGGCCTCTATGTAACGACCGGGGCTAACAACTATTTCGGAGGAAATGTCGGCATTGGGACAACAAATGCTAAGGAGACTCTACACGTTATGGGACAAGGGAGATTTGAACATACCATAGGAGTTGTTGAAATAGATGGCATTACTAATTCGCCGGACAATGGATATGTAAGAGGGAGCATCCTTTTTTCGCGGGATGGTGATTTAGAATATGATGACACAACGGATCTTTTTACATTAGGTTCCGGCTCAAACAATGATTTTGCAGCAATAATGCATAGGAGCGATGGACAACTGGGTTTTTACACCGGTGCTGCGGGATCCTTCACAAGTCTTAACAATACGGACTTCAGGAATAATTTTGAACGAATAACCATAAACAATGTCGGTAATATCGGTATTGGAACACTGACGCCTGATCACAAATTGGATGTAAAAGGCACCATCCGGGCTGAGGAGGTTAAAGTCGATACCGGTTGGTCAGACTTTGTCTTTGATGAAACCTACAATCTTCCATCCCTCAC
This sequence comes from uncultured Desulfobacteraceae bacterium, assembly GCA_964520425.1. Lineage (GTDB taxonomy): Bacteria > Desulfobacterota > DSM-4660 > Desulfatiglandales > HGW-15 > JAFGFY01. The sequence continues at coordinate 16,783 of CAZFMX010000006.1, read as the reverse complement.
GGAAGTCGAATCCTTTATCAAAAAGAACAAACACCTCCCTGATATCCCTTCAGCAAGGGAAGTCAAAGAAGAAGGGTTGGCCATGTCCGAGATGATGACCAAGCAAATGCAGAAGATTGAAGAACTCACACTTTATATTATTGAACTTGAGAAAAGAATAGCTTCTTTAGAAGCAAATAATAATTAACCGAAGACTGGTCTGTGCAGAGACTGGCCTGTGGTTTAAAAGGCTCAACTAACAATATTACGTTCTTAATATTTGAGGAGACATGAAAATGAAAAGATTACATCCGGCCATCATTTTATTCGCAGTGATCACATCCTCTTTTCTCATAACAGGTTTTGCGTTAGCGCAACAAGACCCTTCAGCAGATTCCTGGGTTGATAGTGGGGATGACATTATCACCACAAATCCCGGCAATGTCGGCATCGGGACATCTACTCCCACTGATAAATTACATGTCAATGGGCAGATTCGAGCAAATTCTAATGTAATATTAGACTCAAGTTCCAGTGTCCCAAATGATATATGGGGTGGTCCCTATTTGATCAACCAGAAGGGGGGCTTTATTGGCCATATGGGAAATCATTCTCTCGATTTATATTGGAATGGATATCGCAGAATTCCAGACAATAAATACAATGTGTTAGGTATAAACGGGTCTGACACCATCAATGCTATAAGAATGTATGATACTGGTATACGATTTTACTCACAAGATGGTATGCAAAATGGAGATGATGCCCCTGCGGTGAGAATGTTCATAGGTAATGACGGCAACATCGGCATCGGCACAACCGATCCTTGGGATAGTCATGTCAAGATTTACGACGGCTCGCTGGATACTGAGGCCGATTATCAAGGACTTTATGTTTACACGAGAAAAACCTCTGGACTTACTGATTTTAATGATCATCTCAATGGAATAAGAAGCATCACTGAAATTGATCAGACTAATACGGAGACAGGTCAAATTTGTGGGATAGTTGGAAACGTCAGGCTCATGAACGGAAGTGTTGGGAATGCTACATCTGGCATTAGAAATATGTTAGGTGGGCATTTTCAGGCACTAACCAGTGGTGGTACGGTAACGGGAAATGTCTATGGGTCTTATTCGGTCGGCAATATTGATAATGGTACAGTTTCTCAGAGTGTTTATGGCTCGTATTCTTTCGTTGATGTTGAATCTGACGCAATCGTGGGCGGGAATGTATATGGAGGCTTTTTCAGAGTCGATTGCGATAGTGATCCCGGTGGAAAGGCTTATGGTCTCTATGTAGATATAGATCAAAATGTGGATTACGGCGTCTATGTAGAGGCAGGAGCTAACAACTTTTTTGGAGGGAATGTAGATATTGGAACCGGCAATGCTGGTTTTATATTTAAACCCACTACTGCACCATCTTCTGATGTTGGAGGCTCTACACTAGCATCAATAATCACCACGTCTGGGACATCAGCATCAAGTTTTCATGTTGGTTTTGAAATCCCTTCAAATGATGCTAATGATGGTTTCTTCGTGAGTACAGATTCAAATCAAGATGGTACAGTTGATACTGTTGCATTAAAAATAAATGCAAATGGTTTCGTAGGTATTGGCACCACATCACCCGACAACAGGCTTGATGTAAAAGGCACTATTCGGGCAGAGGAAGTCAAGGTCGAAACTGGTTGGTCAGACTTTATTTTTAATGAGGATTATGTTCTTCCATCCCTCTCAGAAGTTGAATCCTATATCAAAGATAACAAACACCTCCCTGATATCCCTTCAGCAAGGGAAGTCAAGCAGGAAGGGCTGGCCATGTCCGAGATGATGACCAAACAGATGCAGAAGATTGAAGAACTCACACTGTATCTTATTCAGCTTGAGAAGAAGAACGCGGAACTCGAAGCTAGATTAGCTGCTATTGAAGATAAGAATTAACTATCAAACAGGTTCCCCGTTCAGAGATTGGAAACCAGTGAAACACTAAGCGCTGAACCTCGATAGGAGGAAATAATGAATAAGAAGAACCTTGTATGCTCGTTTCTCCTGCTCTTCACTCTGTTGCTTTCTATGAAAGATGCTTTCGCAGATGATCTACCTCTTACAGGAGAGCTTAGCGGTACCTACTATTCTGATGCGAACATATACACTCAAGATACGTGTACCGTGGAGGTGGGGGCCAGTGCTACCCTTCATGCAACGAATACGATTACCCTCAATCCCGGTTTCCACGCCAAGCTGGGCAGCACTTTTGAAGCCTCCATTGATGATGATCCCCTTATTGTTGAGGAGGGAGAATCGATTCAGGCTGCCATTACTTTTGCCTCTCCTGGCGACACAATCTATATCGCTGATGGAACACACTATTTCTCAGGCTATCCAGATATCAGTTTCCAAGGAAAAGCCATAACCGTCAAATCCATAAATGGGCCTGAGAACTGCATTATTGATCTTAACGGAACCGAGGGCGGTTTTAGATTTGAATTATCCGAGGGTTCAGATTCGGTACTATCGGGTGTTACAATTAGCAATGCAGTATCAGACGGTATATATATATTGGATGCATCCCCCACAATAAGCCAGTGCATCATTCGGGGTAGCAATGGCGCTGGCATTCGCGTTCAGGGACAATATGGGGATCCATCTCCCGTTATAACGAATTGTCTTATTGTGGAAAACGGCAATCCTGGGATCGTTACGAATAATGCCGGCTTGACAACCCTTATGAATTGCACAATAGCGAATAATACGAGTCAAGAGGTATTTGTCTTAGGAGGGACCGGACCGACACTCAAAAACTCCATTGTATGGGCTAGCGGCGAAGGTCTCTATACCCATGTCAGCCTCTACGATACAACCGGTACGATCACCGCAACCTACTGTAATATTGATGATGTTGATATTCAATATGATGGTGTCGTGTATCCGGGTGAGGGGAACATCAATGCAGATCCATTGTTCATTAACTTGGTCCCGGAAGGCGGGGATTATCATCTTGACTCTAACTCCCCCTGCATTGATTTAGGCACGGCAGAAGGAGCGCCGACGAATGATATTGACGGTGATCCAAGGCCCGATGGAGGGTATGACATGGGGTGTGATGAGGCGGGCAATGCCGGATTGACTAAGATTCAACCGCTGATTGATGCCGCATCAAATGGGGATACGATAATTATTCCTGCCGGAACCTATCGCGGACCCGGGAACCAGAACCTCGATTTTCAGGGCAAGGCCATTACACTGGTGTCGGCAAGCGGACCTGAGAGTTGTATTATTGATCTTGATGGGACAGGAAATGGGTTCTATTTTCACACTGGTGAAGGGCAAAACTCGGTCGTGTCCGGTTTCACGATTCTGAACGCGGGCAACGATGGTATAATAATCGAGAACACTTCATCACCAATCATCATCAACTGTATTATCAAGGGAAGTGCTCAGAACGGAATATATATCGAGGGTAATAATTCTTCTCCGAACATAACGAACTGTCTTGTTGTGGAAAACGGAGCCAGTGGAATTTATGTTGATTCCTTTCTCACTCCTAGAATCATGAACTGTACGATAGCATATAATGGAACCTACGGTATCAGCTTTATTAACAACTACTTCACGACGGTTACCAACACGATAATATATGGAAACGTTTCCTCAAGTATTCTAGGTACTATTAATCAGAACTATATCCTCTATTGTGATATTGAGGGATGGTCTATTGATCCAACCCACCACATCATCAATTCGGATCCTTTGTTCGTCAATCCCTACCCCTACGGAGAGGATTATCATATACAATCATCCTCGCCTTGTATCGGTGCGGCCACAAACAGCGGCGCGCCCGAAGATGACATCGACGGTGAACCCAGGCCCAACGACTGGTGGGATATAGGTTGTGATGAGTTTTGGAATATCTTTACTTTGACCGTGCTCAGGGGGGCGGGAGATCCCCTTGTGGGGATTGAATACGACATATTTGACGAGAGTGGATCCTATCTCGGCCTCTCAGGCACTACAGATGAGAATGGCCAGATCTCTCATCCTCTCCCTGATGGGACATTCAGGTTCCGATTGAACTACATGGGCCATGTGTTCTGGACCCCGGTCTATGACCTACCTGCAACGTATTCAGAGGAATTCACAATCCCGCACGGCACTGCCGAAGTCCATGTTCTCCAGGGCGTTTCTGATCTCGCAGGAGCCAATGTCTATCTCTTCTCCGAATCCGGCGCTTATCTTGATTGGGCCGAGATCACAGATTCCAACGGAATAGCCGAATTTCTAGTTCCGGCTGCCACTTTCAAGTTCCGTGCGGATTACGGTGGCAATCAGGTCTGGAGCGATCCGGTTGGTATTGTGGCTGATCAGGTGACGAGTTTGGAATTGTATCTCACTTCAGTTCCACCTACTGTTTCGATTAGCGCTGATTCTACAACCATTCAAACCGGAGAGACGCCCACTCTCACGTGGACCTCCACAAACGCCACTACAGCCAGCATCGACCAGGGCATCGGAAATGTGACTGTAAACGGTTCATACCAACTTATTCCTGGACCGACAGTGACCACCACGTACACCATTACGGTACAGGGTTCAGGGGTTCCTGCCACGGATTCGGTCACCATCGTGGTAGGCGAGGCTCCACAGAACGTTGATTATGGGATCAGTGGGTCCAATGGGGATGAGCAGGAGGGAGGTGGAGGCCTCTTGGCCCAGTCCATTCGCATATTGAATGGAAACCTGTTGGAGACCAGAGACGACCTTTCCTTCTCCTCACCCAACAGTCTGGGCTTATCTTTGAGTGCGGCCTACAACAGCCAATCCGATGAACTGGGCGCCCTAGGGTATGGGTGGACCCACACCTACGAAGCAACCCTCAATCCCTCCTTTTCGTTGGGAGGAGCGACTTATCTGAAGATTTTGGATAACACGGGTTCGGCCCTCTACTTCTTTGAGCAGCAGGAGGGCGAGTACGCGGGAGTCTTCGGAGAAGAGAGCGAGGTCAGGGCCGAATCGGGTGAGTATGTCTGGTACCTGTTGGACGGAACTAGATACGGATTTTCCTCTGCCGGCCGCCTGGATTGGATGGAAGATGAAAAAGGCAACCGCTTGGAGCTTGCTTACGATACCCAGGGGCGCCTGGAGAGCGTGACAGACAGCATAACCGGTCGTGTGATCTTCTTTCACTATGACGCGAACGATCTTCTGGATTATGTGTCAGGTCCTATGACTCCGGCTATTTCCGACGGGATATGGGTGGACTTTGGTTATGACGGCAATCAAAACCTAACCTCCGTGACCTATGCGGACGGGTCTGGATTTGACTATACCTATGCTGATTCCAACGACATTCACAATCTTACAAAGAAAGAAGACAAGGCAGGGCATGACCTGAACACTTGGGGTTATGATGCCAGCGACAGGGTAACCAGCAGCTTTACTATTGACGGTCAAGGTATGACTATCAATTATGTCAGCGATACACAGGTCGAGGTCACGGATGCCTACGGCACCTTGCGGTTCTACACCTTGTCTGAAACAGATGGTCGCAGAAAGGTGACCGCCATGACCGGGCTTCCAAATGCCCCCTACAGCGACACCAACGCCGTGGGTTTGGATTATGATGAGGCCTTTCGACTCATCGAGGTGGAATATGCAGGCGGCACCATCAACCAGTATCAGGATTATGATGGCCATGGAAATCCGGAGACACTCATCCTGGCCGTGGGTTCCACTGAAGAGAGGGTGATTACTTATACCTATCATCCCGATATGAGTGCGCCGTTGACCAGGACAGAACCGAGTCTCCTGGGTAGTGGAAACAAAGAAACGATCTGGGATTATGATAATCCCAATGATCCGGGTGATACGCCAGGGATCTACAATGAGAACCCCACAAAACTGCTTTACAGGATCATCGAAAAAGGGTTTACAAAAAATGCCTTCGGCTATGTGATCGAATACACATACACTACCCAACTTACCTATAATTCAGACGGTCAAGTCCTATTCATTGACGGTCCCCGACCGGGGACAGGCGACACAACTTCCTTCACCTATGATCCGATCACCGGAGACTTGCTGACCATCACAAGACCCGAAGTCGGAAGCCTGGGAAACACGGTTCTCTCTTTATATGATGCGGCCGGTCAGGTCGGGCTGGTGACGGATGAAAACGGAAAATCAAGGCATTTTGAGTATGACGGAAGGGGCAGGGTCACGGACATTGACTATCTTGCAGACTCGAGCACAAGCAGCATTGTTTACAACATAGCCGGGTTGCCTGATTCTACGATTGATGAGGATGGTGTCACACGTGCTTTTCAATACTTTCCCGATTATGGCCGTCTGTACCGGACAACAGATGTGGAGAATAACTATATTGAATATACCTATGACGCTCAGGGTAATCGAACTGAAATGAGCAAATATGATGCGTCAGCGACCAGAACGTCCTGGAAGGGTTGGGATTATCAGGGCTCAAACATCCCAGGCATGCTCTGGAAGGAGATCGATGTTAATGAGGCATTTACGGAGTACGCTTATGATCTTAATACGGGAAATGTCTCTTCCGTCACCGACGGGGAATTAAATGAGACCCTATATTATTATGATGTTATGAACCGGCTAAAAGAGGTTGAACAACCGGGCAGCGCCATAACGTCATACACCTATGATGGCCATGGAAATCTCGAAACAATGACCGACGCGGAAGGGCAAATGACGACCTATGAATATGATGACATGGGGAGGGTGGTTTACACGAATTCGCCTGATAGCGGTACAGTGACCTATGCGTATGATGAGGCAAGCAATCCGGTCAGTAAGACCGACGCGAATAATATCACAGTAGACTATACCTACGATAACCTTAATCGGCTCATAGATGTCAACTTCCCAATCTACAATGGTCTTCCGGCTTATAGCATTACTTACACCTACGATAATACCACCCAAAATGGCATCGGCCGTAGAACAGGCATGACCGATCCTTCGGGCGCCACGACCTTCGACTATGATTCAAGGGGAAGACTCACGCAAAAGACCGCCACGATCAATGGGCAGGCCTATACGTTTGATCAGGTCTACTCACCCGGCAATCGAATATTGGATGTGGCCTATCCATCCGACCGCACGTTGGCCTACACGAGAGATACCATGGGAAGGATGCAGGACCTGGACACAACGTATAATAGCGTGACAACGCCCTTGGTCAGCGGCATGACCTACAACCCCTTCGCCGGACCGAACGGCATGACCAACGGGGCCGGTGGTGTGGTTTACAACCAGTCAGGGGAATGCAACTGCCTACAAGTGGCTAATCCCGGCGAACAAATGGAGAAGATCTACGAGTATGACAACAACCGTAATCTTGTGTCCTTCACATATCCCAATCTCTCAGGATATGACCAAACATTCACGTATGACGCCCTGAACCGGCTCGAGACAGCCCAGGGGTGGTACGGCGATATCAGTTACACCTATGACAATGTGGGCAACCGATTAACCAGAGTCATCAATACGTACACAGATGATTACGCCTACGCTACCGGAACCAACAAAATGGATGAGGTCACAGGATTAAACCCGAACACCTTTTCCTATGATGCGAACGGCAGCGTCATAGAGATGGGGACCAAAACTCTCACATATAACCAAAATAACCGGCTCATTAAGGTGGAAGAGGGTCTGACGACATTAGGTGAATACACGTATAATGGGTTAGGCCAGAGGGTCATGAAGACAGTGAATGGTGAAACAACCCTGTTCCACTATGACTTGAACGGCAATCTGATTGCAGAGGGTCTACTCGACGGGACAATCACTAAAGAATACCTCTACATGGGAAAGATTCGGACGGCCATGGTGGACGTGGCCACACAGTCGATCTATTATTATCTGAACGACCGCCTCGGTACACCTCAGTTCATGACCGATTCATCCGGCGCCATGGTCTGGCAGGCGTTCTACAAACCTTTTGGAGAAGCCACCATCAACCCTGACTCCACAGTGGTGAATAACATCAGATTTCCCGGACAGTATTATGATGAGGAAACGGGACTGCATTACAACTACCATCGATACTATGATCTTGGGACGGGGAGGTATCTAACTCCTGATCCGATTGGGCAACTGGGTGGAATAAATGTGTTTTCCTATACTGAAAATAATCCTATTAATTTGTCGGATTCTCATGGGCTTTGGGCTGGGATTGATGACGTTTTTACAGGACCTATTGATGAAATAATAGTTATAGGTGGTTTAGCCATAGCTGCTGCATTTGGAAGTAAATGGGCAGAAAATGTAATTGATGATTTAAAAGATTTGATAAGCGATGATGTTGATGATTGTGAAGCAGAAGTTGTCTACAGAGTTTTTGGTGGTGTACACGCGAAATTATATGGTAGGTCATGGACACCTATTGACCCAAGAACTGTAAAAAATTATCGAGATGTTGCCGGTCTGCCCACTCGTAGTGAAATAAGGAATACAGGTAGGTATATAGTTCAAGGGATCTTAACTGACGATACTGGTGTTATCCGTAAAATGGCCGATCCTCTGGATGAAAATATTGGTGGACTTCCCGAATATTTAGTGCCCGATCCAAAGAAACAAATTCAAATAATTTCAGTTAAACGTTTAACACCACAACTTTAAAGGATATAATTATGAGTATTGAGTTTAAATCATTTTACTTTTTTTCTACAGAAGGTTTCGCTCCTGAACTACCAGTAGAGGCGACTTTTGTAAAACATATGAAGAATAAAAAAAACCGAGAGGCCATTCTTATAAGATGCGATAGAAAGGTATCTTTATACAAATCCGAATACCTTATCCTTGTACCCAAACATAAAGGCGATAGCTTTTTATCCTTGAATGATTCAGACCAAATTTTTACATATGTTATTAATGGGATGGAATATAGAGAAGAAGATTATATTGATTTAATGCAGGGCTCAAAGATAGTTTTGGATTGGGGAGGGATATCTTATTCCTTAGATATTGCTAATAAGTGGCAAGTTAAAGAAACAGAGATGTAAAGAATAAAAACGGACAAGATTGAAGAAGGCAGTTTTATTGTTTAACTGCCTTTTTCATTTTTTAGGGGGCGGGTGGTTGGGGGGTGTTGGTTTTTTTGGTGTTGGATAATCGTGCTGCGTTATGTAAGAGGGTGCAAAAGGCGTGACAGCTTGGTTTTTAGCTGGCGCGTTTTTTTGCTTAACCGATTACATAACGTGGATTATCCGATCATCCAAAGAAACCCCATGGCCGGCGGGCCTGTTGAGCGAACGAAGAGAGCGGATTAAAATAAAGTTGGGCTGAAGGGGGCGGCAGTGGAAAACCCGGAGGGTTTGAAGCCCGCAACCAAAGACCCACCGCTTTCTATTCCAATAAAATGCAGACCGGCTGTCAGCGCAGGGACCGGAAAACGGCGAAGGCGTTTGAAGGCCGAGCAGGCAGACGCACCGTGTCTTATTCTCAAATGGCTAAGCGTAGCTGATCATAATCAACAGATCTGTCGATCTTTGGCATTTGGTTCCATTCCTTGCCTTCCAGCTTTCTGCCTGCTTTCTTTTTATTTACTCCTCCCCATTGTTTGAAAAAATATGGCACATCTTTTTCAATGCATTGATCTCGTATGTTGACAACCCAATCCTGCCTCATTAATCTTGATCCCGGACCTGATTCTCCCCCCACAATAACCCAGTCTATTTCTTCAAGCTTTAACTCTCCCAAGTCATCTAACAAAGGTTCACATGAAAGAAATCTAATCTGAGCATTAGCTTTTCTCAAATGGTTGATCCTTTGTTTATACTCCTTTGCCTCGACTGTGACCCCGAGCCATACATTATCAGGCCACTTTTTTATTTTTCTGCTTATCTCCAGCATCCGTTCTGATCTTTTAGTAAGGACCTGGAAAGTATGATGTTGGCTCTTTTTTATAACATCAAGGATCTGAAGGATATAATCATCAGGAATGTCATCATGGAAAAAATCGCTCATACTGCAAAGGAAAATCATAAGAGGTTTTTTCCATGCCAGAGGTTGATAAACTCGATCTCTATGCAAAGTAACCCTGAACGGTTCATCTTTTGGGTAACCATGCCTTCCTGCCAATCGTTTAGCCATGCGTTCAGCATAGCAATACTTACAACCCCTGCTGATCTTTGAACATCCTGTTATAGGGTTCCAGGTCTTCCCCTTACTTCCATCTAAGTTAGTAACCCATTCTATTTTTGTAGACATAATGCACCGCCTATTCTTTTTTTGAGAACGTAACCATCATGTCCTCAGGAAATGTTCCTTTCCTGGCTTTCCTTTCACTCCGATTCGTTTTTATCTTATCTTCTTTTTCCAAGTCCAAAAGAACAGCTTTATAGTTCTTTTTAAGATATGGTTTGTCAATATTGTGTTGTTCATAAATATCATTCATTGTCCTCGTCCTTCCTTCGAAATCGTCCATAAGCATTTTTTTTAGCTCTTCTAGAGGCTCCTTTTTAAACAAAGGAAGTTGCGGATCATCTAAGGTTGCTGCCGGATTATACTCGAATGAGGGGACATCTTGGATGTGAGAAGAGCTGCAACGCCCCATTATGTCTTTCATAATATTGTATCCGAGGATATTCTTTGTCACAAAGATCAAGTAATGGGAAGTCCGTGCCCCCGTTTCATTCTTAAAAGGGAAAGGCAACACATACTCCATTCCCCAATCCTTGAAGACAGTCTTCAATTTATTTAGAATTATAGCCTCCCGTTCATAGGGCGTTTTCCGAGAAACACTTTGGCGTAACTCATTCAAAATGTCCTTTGTAAACACTAAATTTATAGGTTTTTTCAATGAGGGGTTGTCAATACCTGCGTTAATACGTCGGTAGTTGAAAAAGAAAATGCAATCACATCCCCAACCTTTTACCAATGCCCTGATTAGATTTAAAGAAAGCCCCTTATATCCGCAAGGATCAATAAATGAAAGGGTGGGGTGAGTCATGTTCTCATACTTTTTAATAATTTTTTCATCGATTTGTTCGTTATAAGACGCTGGTTTAAAGCGCAGTTTATTAATATCCGAGATCTTTTTAAGCTCATCTTCAAGAGCTTGGACAAATTTTGTCTCACCATCATTGAATATTAACTCTACCTTCTGTGGCACTTTTTTATTGAAATGATTAATTGCGTTATCAATAACAAGGAGTGGCGTCGATGGGTTTCCGTCCTCATATCGGCCTGGCCCGGAAAAAAGGTCCAGGTATGCTATTTTCTCAAAATTTTGAGAAGCTATTACATTGGCCCAGGATGAGAAATATTTAGAGACGATGTCGGCTTTGAGTTTTGACGCCTCTGTTTGTTTATCAAAGAAACCTTCCACTTCTTGGGCCATTTATAGACCTCACGACATTAATATGGCTTTTCTGCACCCTTGAGGAACATGTCTATGTTTTTAAGCAGGACTTTTTGTTGATTTGGCGGCAAAGCCTCTATTTTTTTTGCTCTACGAAGGATTTTTAGACTTGGAGCGTCTCCTTTGCCCTTGGGAGCTTTAAGACCCAAAAGTTCATCGGCGGTGACATCCATGGCCTTTGCGAAACGTGCGACCATATCATGATAGGGCCGTAGCTTATCGCGCTCATAATCTGAGATAAGCACCTGGATAATGCCCATCCTCTCCGCCAGTTCAACCTGGGTGTACCCTTTCTCCTTCCTTATTCTGGCAAGTCTCTGCCCGAAGGTTTCTTTCCCTGTATCCAGGGTCGGTAAATTAAATTTAGACTTCCGTGCCATAACGGACATAGTTATACACCCGGTTTTTAAAATATCTTTGATTTAGGCCTTGACAAATATAGTATCACACTATATAGTTTGAAACCATTAAAAAAGCCAATTTAATATAATTTTTTACTTGACAGGTTTTTGAGAGGGGAGGTTTTTGGGCCGAAAAAAGGCCATCAATCAGGAAGCATTGGAGGTGCCCGAGTTGATGGCCAGGGAACCTATCCCAGAGGGGAAGCCCCTCTGAGACGGCTTTCTTTTTCTATCAAAACTCCTTGAAAATATCAATCCCGCTTTTGGTGGGAGAAAGGAGGTGAATCGAATGAATAAGCATGTCTTTGAGATCACGGATATCTTCCGCGGGGCGTTTTTCCTTTGCAATGGAGGAGATCTGTGCGGGATCAGGATGGACGGCAATGGCAAAAAGGTTGCCACGTTCCTGATCCAGGGCGAGGGTCTCAACCAACTTGATAGGGAGTATCGAAGCGGCCAAGCCCTGGTGAACCCTTTGCAGTTCCGCGAGTCCCTGAATCACTTGAGAGACATCCTCTTTAACAAACTCAGAGAAGATGGCCCGGCTTCGTCTTCCGGCTATGCCGTGGCTAGAGAAGGAGCGAGATATGGTAGAAAAAGAAAAGATCGAGTCCATAAAAAGAGACATTGACCTTGTGGCCCTGATCCAATCCAAGGGCATCCCACTTAAAAAGAACGGCAAGAGCTATAAGGGCCTTTGCCCCTTCCACGAAGACACCAACCCATCCCTTTCCATAAATCCTTCAACCAACCTATGGCAATGCTTCGGCTGCAGTGCCGGCGGTGATGTAATCCGCTTTGTGGAGATGTTTGACAAGGTGGATTTTAAAGAGGCCGTCAAACGTCTTAGCGACAATGGTTTTAAAAGGCCCGTCAAAGAACCTTGTGCCGTGCGCCCCTTGGCTCGCCATAGCCGAGCGACGGCGGCTGCGCCTTTAGCCGTGAAAGAACTGAAGCTTTTAAGCAAAGTTCTTTCATACTACCAACACAGTTTTAATGAAGACGGCCGAGGACTCCGCTACCTGAAAGAAGAACGGGGCATCACGGACCATCAGACTTTTAAAGACTTTGGAGTGGGATATGTTAACGGCAATCTTTTAGAAACTCTCCCCGAAGAGGAAGAGATCCTCCAGGCCTTAAAAAGGATGGGAATCCTGAACGCCAAAGGCCATGAGATCTTTTATAACTGCGTGGTGTTTCCTTTGTACGATCAAAAAGGCGCTGTCCGGAATCTCTATGGCCGGAACATTGATGAAGAAAACGAAGTAAAACACCTCTACCTTCCCGGTCCCCGGTCAGGTCTCGTGAACCGCCAAGCTGTGAAACGGTCTCAAAGTATCATACTGACCGAATCCATCATAGACGCCTTGACCCTGTACGACCAGGGCTTTAAGAATGTGATCCCTGTCTACGGCGTCAACGGTCTTTTGGATGATCACCTTTCTCTCTTTGATCGAAGGGTAAAGGAGGTCTACCTTGTCTTTGATGCGGACGAATCCGGCAACAAGGGCGCAGAGGCCGCGGCCATGCGGTTAAAAGAAAAAGGGATTATCCCGCATATGGTCACTCTCCCCGTAAAAGATGTGAACATCTTTTTTAAACGACATACGCCCGAAGAGTTTGAAAGGCTTCTGAGAGAATCAAACCCCGATTCTCTGGAACAATCCGACAAGATCAGCAAACGGAAACAGAGCTTTTACCACGAGACCAAGCAAGGCTTTGAGGTGGCCTATGCAGAGCGTCAATATGAGATCAAGGGCATCCAGAGAGGGGACACACAGCTTAAAGTGACTATCAAGGCGTCAAAGGACCTTGGCGGGACCCTTCCTTTTGAACTCACCACCATAGACCTTTACTCCTCCCGGTCAAGGGCATGGTTCTGTAAGCTCTGCGCAGACCTGTTTGAAGAATCCGAAGACCTGATAAAGGAAGATATCTCCAAGATCCTGTCCCTGGTGGAAGGCTTTAGGCCGAAGCAAGAAAACAGCGTTAAACCGGTAATGAGCGAAGCGGAAAAGAAAGAGGCCATTACCTTTTTGAAAAACCCTGAGATTTTTTCTGAGATCCTCGATGATCTTAAGACCCTGGGTGTCACCGGTGAAAAGACCAATAAGCTCGTGGGGTATTTATCCGCCGTATCCCGGAAGCTTGAAGAGCCTCTGTCCGTTCTCATCCAATCCCGAAGTGCTGCAGGCAAGTCCACGCTTCAGGACGCCATATTATCCCTTGTGCCTGATGAGGACTTTGTCAAGTATACCAGAGTTACGGACCAGGCCCTTTTCTATAAGGAAGAAGACTCCCTGGTTCACAAGATCCTTGCCATTGAGGAAGAGGAAGGCATGGGAGGGGCGGCCTACTCCATCCGCAATATCCAGTCCTCCAAAAAGATCACGGTAGCGGCCACGGGAAAAGATCCGGGAACGGGCAAGATGAGGACCGAGGAATACACGGTCAAAGGCCCTGTAGCCGTGATGATTACGACTACGGCAGCAGAGCTGGAAGGCGAGACCGCAAGCCGGTTTATCTTCCTCACCATTGACGAATCCCCTGAAATGACCCAAGCCATCCACAGAATGCAGCGGGAAAGCGAGACCCTGGAAGGACTGATCAAGAAAAAGAGGTCTGATCATATCATCAGGAAACACCAGACCGCACAGCGTCTTTTAAGGCCGCTTTATGTGGTCAATCCCTTCAGCAAATATCTATCCTTTCCCTGCATATCCTTAAGGACCCGAAGAGACCACAAGAAATATCTCGGCCTCATCCGGGCCATTGCCTACCTTTACCAGTATCAAAGGAAGATCCAGACCGTTGAGGTGGAAGGAGAGCCCACGGAATACATTGAAGTGACTTTGGAAGATATCGACCGGGCCAACCGCCTGGCTAATGAGGTCTTGGGCCAAAGTCTGGATGAACTGGCAAGGCCTTCAAGGATGCTGCTTTCCTCGATATACAACATGGTCAAGGAGATATCGGAAAACCAGGAGGTCCCGCTTGATGAGGTCTATTTTACAAGGCGCATGATCCGGGAGCACATCGGGTGGACCGATTGGCAGGTCAAGACCCATATTAAACAACTTGAAGAGCTGGAATATCTTCGGGTCCAGATCGGTTCTCAGGGCAAGCGGTATGCCTATGTCCTCAACTACCAGGGACAGGCAGAAGAGAGCAACAAGTGTTACCTGAACCTCACGCCTGTAGCCGAGATCCGAAAGCTTATGAGAAAAGAGGCCGCATAACTTGGAGGGTCAAAAGGTCCACTTGGTGGGTATTTTAGCAACTTGGAGGGTACTTGGTGGGTTGGGGTTTTTCCCTTAACCGCCTGCAATTAAAGAAAAAAGGCAACTAGTTGGTGGGAATACGGGGAAAACCAGGGGGAAGGACCAAAAGAGGGAATGGAACCTGAAGTGATCATTGCCGAGTTTAAGAGCCGACTCAAGGCCCGGGGATATGCGGAGAACACCATCGAGGGATACCGCAAGAACCTGGATCTCTTCAGACGCTATCTTGAAGAACGCAATATCACTGATCTGAGGAAAGTGACAAATCAAATAATAGTCGATTACCAGGCAAACGTCATGGCCGAGCCCAATGCCATGGAGACCAAGGCCCTTAAGATCAGACCTGTAAAGCGTCTGTTTGAGTACCTGGTAGAGAGTCATAAGCTTTTGATCAATCCCACGGAAGGGATTGTGGAGACATCCAGAAAAAACCGGAAAATAGGCACAGTCCTTACTGTGGCGGAGATCAAGGGCCTTTTTAATCAACCCAATCTATCCTTAAAAATCCATATCCGGGACCGGGCTATTATGGAAGTGCTCTACTCCACCGGCATCCGGCTTGATGAGCTTTTGAGTCTTGAAGTCTATCACGTGGATCTCAAGGACCGGGTCCTTTACATCCGAAAGGCCAAGGGCAAAAAACAACGGGTGGTTCCTATCGGCAAAAACACCGCCAAATATCTTAGGGAATACATGGAAAAGATCCGGCCCTATTATGCCAAGAAGAATCCAAAGGAAAGAGGGCTTTTTTTACTCAAGACCGGTCTTCCCGTGACGGCTGCGAGCATCCGGGCCTTTATGAAAGCCTATCGAAACACGGCAAAGATCAAAAAACCTGTGTCTCCCCATGTCTTCAGAAGGACCTGCGCCACCCATCTTTTGCAGCAGGGAGCGGATATCCGGTATGTTCAAAAGCTTTTGGGACATAAGAGTCTAAAGACCACGCAGTCCTACACCAAGGTCATGCCCGTGGATGTCAAAAAGACCCATAATAAAACCCATCCCGGTGTAAAAGACGAGAATGAAGATTAAGGAGATCATCCCCCATTACCTGAAACACCTTCAGGCCCTCGGTCGGTCTTATTATACAATCAGAGGTGCAAAGTACGGACTTAGAGATCTGGTCGTTTTTTTAGACCAGGAAAACGTAATCCATCTTGAAGATCTCACAAGTGATATCCTATACGAGTATCAACAGGAGCTTGCCTTCCGTTTGACCTCAAAGGGAAAGCTCCTGACCCTGCGGACACAGGGACAGAATCTCGGCATCATAAAGGCCTTTACCCGATTCCTCAAGGAGCAGGATTATCTTATCAATGATCCCGGCAAGGCAATCAAGCTGCCCAAAAAGCCCAAACGCCTGCCCAAGACGATTTTAACCGCTAATGAGATCCAAAAGATCATGAACGCCCCGGACACGCGGACAAACAGGGGGTACAGGAACAGAGTCATCTTAGAGGTCCTTTATGACACGGCTATCAGGAGATCGGAGTTGAGCAACATCAAGATATCTGATCTTGATCTGAATGCAGGATTTATCCTGATCCAAGGAAAAGGGGATAAGGATCGGGTGGTTCCCTTGAGTAACAGGGTTTGTGGGATAGTAAACAGTTATACCCTGTCTGTGCGTTCGCAGTTTTTACAGGGAAAGGACCCCGGATATCTGATCCTGAACCGATGGGGTCAAAAGATGGATCCCAACAGCATATGGGCCGTAGT
>CAZFMX010000005.1:0-71566 GCA_964520425.1 uncultured Desulfobacteraceae bacterium | reverse complement strand
GGGGTGATTCCGCGAACGGCCACAAGATCTTGCTTCGTTACACTACATATAGTGTCTATATCTCCAAAATGCTTGAGTAAGAGGGACTTTTTCTTAGGTCCTATTCCAAAGATCTGATCCAATTCAGAGAATCTGTAACCCTTTGATCGCAGCTTTCGGTGATAACTGACTGCGCGCCGGTGGGCTTCATCGCGAATCCGCATCAAGAGCAGGCGCACGGGATCATCCTCTTTAAGAGAAAGGGGGTTCTTTCGACCGACAATAAAAATCTTATCCATGCCGCTCTTCTTTCTTTCGTCTGCCTTGGCAATAGCCACCAGTTCGGGTTTTCTCTGTCCGTTGAATTCATCTACGGTCTTCTTGACCGCCAAAAGGTGGCCTTTCCCTCCATCCACTACAAAGAGATCCGGAGGCTGGCCATGGGAGAGCCGCTTGGAGACCACTTCAGACATCATTCCATAGTCATCAATGCCTTCGACTCCTTTGATCTTATAATTCCTATACCCTGGTTTGTGGGAACGGCCCTCTACAAAGGAGACGATGGTTCCCACGGCGAAGGCCCCGTGAAAGGAGGAGATATCTAGACCCTCCAAATTCCTCGGGGTATTCTTCAGTCCCAAGGTAGACTTGGTCAAGGACATGAGGTTCTCATCATGGGCGGTCGCGCGGGTTGTGAGGAGATCCCGGGCATTGGTTATAGCCATTCTAACAAGACGTTGCTTTTCACCTCTTACAGGACAATGAATAGATACTCTCTTTCCAGCTATATCTGAAATCCAGTCGTTTAAAGGGGGCAGATCTTGCAACGGCTCAGAGATGAGAATGCATTTTGGGATAAATGACTGTTGGGAATAGAACTGTTTTAAAAAGGCCTCTAGAATTTCTGATAAAGAGACATCTGTATTCCTGAAAATGTAATCCCGGTTGCCTAAAAGAACACCCTTGCGCACAAAAAGGATGACCAGGTGAGTCCTTCCTTCTGCCTGCACAAGGCCGATGACGTCCTGATCTTCCATTTTAGTGGAGACTACATTTTGTCGTTCAATAGTGGCTTCTACAGCCCTGATCTGATCCCTGATCAGGGCGGCCTTTTCATAATCGAGTTGCTCCGAAGCCGAATGCATCCTCTTTTTCAATTGTCCCAACAACTCACGATTACGTCCTTCCAAAAGAAGTCTGACCTGATGAACGGTTTCCCTGTAATCGGAGCTGGAGACCTGGTGAACACATGCCCCCAGACACCTGCCCAGTTGATGGTTGAGACAGGGTCTTGTTCTCTTTGGTAAATCACGGGTCTTACACTTTCTGAGTTGAAAGACACGGTCGATCAGTCTGAGGGTGCCTCGAACGGCAATGGCAGAAGTGAAGGGCCCAAAGTAGAGAGCCCCATCCTTTTTGATTCTTCGGACGATACTCAAGCGAGGAAAAGGGGTTTGAATGTCAAGTCGAAGACACGGGTACCTCTTGTCATCTCTGAGGAGGATATTGTAGCGAGGCAAATGGCGTTTTATGAGGGTATCCTCGAGTATGAACGCCTCTTTTTCCGTGGTCGTAAGGAATATCTCAAGGCCTTTGGCCCTATGCATCATCAGAGCGGTCTTGGGGGGCAGGTCCCCGGAAGGAGGGAAATAGGACAATACTCTCTTTTTCAGGTTTTTGGCCTTGCCCACATAGATGATTTTCTCTGTCTGATCTTTAAAGACATAAACCCCCGGTCCCTCCGGCAGATTGAGTCGAAGGTATTCAGGATTCAAATCATGTGGGGTCAAGACTTGCACGTCTTAAGGTTATGTGAAGGCAATGAAGGTCGTCAAGGGAATTGACTTCATGTTCCGTCTCCCCAAAAAACTTTTGACAAGATGGATGAAAGGTATTACTTTTAGGCCCCTGGGATCGGGCCGTTAGCTCAGTCAGGTAGAGCAGCGGACTTTTAATCCGTTGGTCGCAGGTTCGATTCCTGCACGGCCCACCACTCTGTTTCCCGGGTCCTCTCTTGAGGTGCCTGCGCCGTGAAATTGCAGCAACAGGAGCGCAGCGGATTTCACCGGGGAACGGCTTGGCGGTGATCGTGCAAACGTTATCTTGGTCGATAACGTCCCCATCGTCTTGCCTGGTTTTGGATATCCCGCTTTTCAAGCAGGACGACAGGGACCTGAGAAGAGATTGGGACTGCTTACAAAAGAAGAAGAATCGGACCCTCTCTGAGGTGAATACCTCGGCGGTGACCATTCAAACGTTATTTCGGTTAATAACGTCCCCATCGTCTAGCCCGGTCCAGGACACAGGCCTTTCACGCCTGCGACAGGGGTTCAAATCCCCTTGGGGACGCCAGTTTATACCGTGTAAGGGGGATGTAAATCCCCCTTATTTCTATCATTCTACTCCACGGATTACTCTCTTTGGGGAATATCCGCATATGATCAATGAGGGCTTGAACAGCCCTCTTTCTTGTTTTCGGGTCTGCATTATTGACCTCTCTCTTAAACTCCCTTATCACCTCACGAATGTCGCTATCCTTTACATCGAGGGCGTCCTGTGATGATTTGACCTCATCCAGTCTTTCCTCCAGTCCTTTCTTTCGTTCCTCTAATTCGGTTATCTCCTTTTCGATGATTTGAACATCGATGGTTCCCCGTCTGTAAAGTATCATAACCTTCTTGATTTCAGCATCAACCTGGGCGAGGTTCTTCTTTATAGACACCTTTTCCGAGTTGTCGGACTTGAACCGTTCCTTCACTCTATCAATAAACCCTTTCACATTCTTGAAGTTGAGGACTTGTTGTTCTATCACGGCGAAAACGGCGTCTTCGACCTTCTGCTGGGAAATATCATTGTTAAGACATCTATCTCCGGGTTTGGATGTAGAATTACATCGGTACATGCCCCTATCCCCACTGTAATTCGTCCCGCACAGAGCGCATTTCATTATCCCTGAAACGGCATAAATCCTTTTGGCATTGTGTCTGGTATCTCGAATGTGCTTCGCCTTCATCTCACGTATCCTGTCCCCTATTTCTTTCGTGATGATCGGTTCATGGGTATTCTCTTTAATGACCCACTCCTCCTTTGGCTTCCACTTTTTCCCGTGGAGATAACCGCTAAATCTTCCCCTTTCTTTTATCCTCTGATTGTGTCGGTTGAAGGTTGTATGACCTAAATAAACGTCAATATTATCTTCGATAGCCTTCGCACTTGGTGTTCCCCACTTTGTATTTCCACTTGGTGAGGGAATACTCCGGCGGTAAAAATCATTGAGAATAGATTTCCTTGTTTCCCCTTTGGATCTCCTCTCAAAATACTCACAGATGAATGGAGCGGTTTCAGGGTCAGGCTCTAGCTTAGTCTTGATAATGGGATTTCCCTGTCGGTGTTCTCCGAGTTCTATCTCCTTGAGACGATAACCATACGGAGCTCTGCCTCCCGCACGATAGCCATCCGAAACATTTTGTTTCATACTTGCCACCCCTTTGATTCTACTCTGTTGAGAATGGAGTTGATCGAACACTGTCATGATGGTCTCAAAAACAGGATCTAAGTAGGTGCCAGTTTGCGGCATACTAGTAAACACCACCTCTATGCCATGCCTATTTCTCAACTTCCACAATAAGACATTTGTCTCATGTTGATCCCTTCCGAACCTCGACGTATCCAAGCAATAAATCTTTTCAAAGGGTGGATTTTTAGAAATAGCGAGAGAGATCATTTCATCAAAATCTGGCCGTACATCACGGGTTGATGAAAGCGCTTTGTCGCAAAAAACACGATAAACCTCTTCACGGTTTTCTTTGACCACGCTCCTTATATCTTTTTCTTGCCTAGCACATGACACGTTAGCAAGGTCTTTGCTTGATCTCACATAAATCGCAACTGTTTTCATCGCTTTCCTCCTTTCCTTGTCTCTGCCGTTTGTTCTCAATGATAGAGACAAATAAGTCTATGACAACCTCCTGGGTTATCAGGTCTAAATCTTCAAAATAGCCATATTGTTCCTCCATGATTAAAGGTTATCCTCCGATTATCAGTCCAACTGGGAGACCACCTCCCAGGGGCCCGGAGTTTTCGGCCCATCGGTTCGGCCTCCCTATTCCAGTGTGGAAGGAAGACCCTTGGTAATTACGAGGAAATTTTTTCCCCTATAAAGAAATGGTTAGATTATTCAGGTAGTCGTGAATGAAGTGATGTAGGAAGAACTGGAAGTAGAACGGGATAGATGTAATGATATTGTTTAGGTGTATCTATATGATATTACACCAAATTTCCAATAATGACTAAGGTATTTTAATATATTTATATCTACCCGATTAACTGGCTAAGTAGAAAAAAAGCAGAAAAAATGGACTTTTTTCATTTTTTTTGTCCGAAATCGAAGCTGTAAAAGTACAACTGTATTTATTAGAGGGCTAATAAATTGATCTACTACCCCTCTCACAAGAAAATCAACTGCATCAGTCGCTATCGCTCCTTCTAAAACAACAACCTTACTTTCTTTGAAAGAAAGTAAGCAAAGAACATCTTGGAGCGATCTACTAGAACTGTGGTAGAAACATATATCTAAGAAAGAGCATAAACAGATCAAATAATTTTGAATGGTAGTGTGCCTTGAGCCAGGAAGCAGAAAAATCGGTCTAATCTGACTTCTCATAGTAATCAATAAAATCATTGACCAACCTTGAAGTCCTTTTACGAATAGTATCTTCTAAGATGCCGGTCTGCTTAGCGAGCGTCTCGTAGTCTTCCAATCCTAGAATGATTTTTGCCTCGTCCGTCCTTTCTCTTTCCTTAGCAAACTGCCACAACAATCGCTCTCTTTCTTTTCTCAACAAGATTGCTTCAGGATCATCGAGATCACTAAGCCGTATGTCCCTATCATCATACGGTAGGGGTTCCCTGTAGTGTTTGTCATAGACATCACTACTCTTGAACCGGATCTCTTTTTCATACCCATTCTGTTTGAGTACCCTTTCCCCGTCTTCCCATGACCTCCTTCTCCGTCTTTGATCCAGCATTGTATTGAGATGACTATCGATGAACACTCTCACATATGTCATCAGATTACCTCTTGTCGGATCATATTTCTTGTCATAGCCGCCGAGTAGATACATATTGAATAGTTCCATTAGGACGAAATCATCTTTCTCATGTGGCTGACGGTGATAGTATTTCAGCATTCTTACTTTTACATCTATCCGATTTTTTACATCACATTTTTCCTTCCATTTACAGTTGATCACCTTCTCAAATTTCTCCAGATGATCGTTTAAAGTTAATGTCATAACAACTCCACCCTAGTTTCTGAGGGCCGGGCTCCCATCTCCTGCCCTTTTGTTTTTGGTTAATTCCTTTTTTGTTTCTTTCTTGCCTTCTCTGCTGCCACACTCAACACATAACCCTGTTCCAAGTATTCCTTAATTCTCACAATCAGTTCTGTGGTTGAGTGTGTAAATCTACGGTGAAGCCGATTACCAACGGTGATCATTTCAACTTCGGTCAGTAGTCCTTTTTCATGCCATTCCCTAATACGGTTCTTACTGACACCGCTCATTTGCGATACCTCTGAAATGCTGAAAGTTCTGTCTTTCATGGTTTTCACCTCCGTAAGTGTATTGTGTAAGGGATACCTTTCCCCTATAAAGAAATAGTTAGATTAATGTGGTGAGACCCTATATTTCTGGCATCCCATGAGTTTTGCGTAGGAGAGAGAATTCATGTCCCTCTATCTAATCTCAGGTCAGATTGTTCTGCCGAGGATTTTGGTTATGCGGTGTTGATGAATAGACTAGTATTATTCATCAATTTCAATGTGTAAGGCAGCGTTATCGAATAGGAATAGGCTTCTGGCTCTCTCACAGTCATCTGGTGAAGAGAACTCACTCTGGCCTGTGCCTTCTATTGTGTTTTAGGAGATTTTCTGCCAGATTGGATGTTTTTTGGGGTTATTGGATGTAGTAGGTGGTTGGTAAATCTGTAGTAGGAAAGGTATCCTCAATACCGTGCTACACTGCCATGCTCGAATTTCTTATGGATTGTTCAAAGCACCTTCCAAGCGAAGCATAATAAATTGTGTGGTAGTAAGACTTATCTGCCTCAATAATCTTGCTTGATCTTTTTCGGCCATGTATGGATGGCTTCCTGTATGGCTTAAAAGACCGTAGATTTTATCAACAGCTTCTCTTTCTCTTCTCTCTAACAAGCCTTCCCTTTCAAGGAATGTTCGTATCTCAACAGGACGATCCAATGCTCCATTATTTAAGACTAACCCCTTGGCAGACGAAAATCGTGAAGCGACTTGCTGAAGAATAGCCTCCAAGAATTTTCTTGAGTTGGCAATGCTGTCTGACCACTTTCCTGCAATAAAATGGTCTTCACAAAGCTTGAAAAATTGAAAAGTCTCTTCACGATCCGAAAGCCCTAAAGACCTATGAAGAGTCTCCAAAAGACTTAACTCCTCTTCAACATCTAAAACATCTGGTTCTGTTCGATAAACTTGACCATCTTTGAAAATGTATCCATCGATTTCCAGGCGTCTTGTTATCTCATCATAATGCTTCTTGTACTTTTCTCCAGACCAACGATCTTCAAGATTTGGTGCGTAAAAATTCAAAATATCACGAGCCAAATTCTTTAAATATTCTTGTCCAAGTGCTTTTCTTTTATCCCAAGGCCAACTTTGGGTAGCATCGTAAAGAGTTTCACCGGTATGAATTCTTAGAAACCATTCTTTAAGTCCTCTTATGGTATATGGCTTCTTACTGGCGTTGCAAAACCAAGCTTGATATTCGTGTTCATAAAGGTAGTCGTAAAGGCCATTATGATATACTTTATCCTTTTCGCCATAACCCGATCTTTTTGAGTATGTGAATTTGCTAGTATATGCATTGGCAATTGCCATGGCACTTTTGCGACTTATCATGAACTATATTCCTTCACTCAGAAATCGAACATATTTATTAGGGGTGTAGTCCAAACAGACCGACAGCTATTTTCTTATACTACAAGAAAATGGAGAAAAACTCAACAAGACTGCTATCACTTTGTTTTAAGTACATAGGTCATGGATCTCAACTGATCTACTTCTGAGCTCTTTCGTTAGAAATCCCAAGACCATCCATGTGCAATTCTTATCTTCTCTATCTTCTGTGCCTCACAGACCTGCCAAATGCTTTCGGTATCTACTTCTAAGCAGCCATGTATCTTAATGGACTTCAATTCACGGAAACTGATGTATCCCCATTCAGAATTTTGGTAATCAGAATTTAGGATCACAAAGCCAAAGAAGATGTCCTCTCCGTCAAACTCTGCAATATACCAATCACAGCCGCCTATGAAGAAATGTAGATGGATCATTTTCAGCTCCAGAGCTATGTGCTCTGTCTCGTAGAGCCTCGGTATTTCTGCCAGTCTTTCTGTTGATGGCTCATTCCACATCGTTCTACTCCTTTCAGAAACAAGAAAAGCCGCATGATCATAAAGACCATACGGCTGCCTCTGTCTCTACTCTTGAAATTTAGTTATGGACGAAAATCTTCTTCTGAAAAGTCTTCATTACAGCAGGATCTATCCATTTCTTTCTCTATCTCTTGTTCTAGCCTCAGACGCTCTTTTTCTTCTTCAGACATCTCTTCTGCGAGAGCGCCAAGCATCCCCATTTCTTGCCATCCAAAATCGCAGTCATCATCAAAGAAATTAGACATGTTTTTCACCTCCTTTCTGATCGGAATTTTTTATGCCTCAATCAGCAAGAACGATCGACAATGAAAATGATGAGCTTCGCAACACAGATTAGCTGTAAGATGGCCGCAGCATGTCCCCAGGGTCGAACAGGCGAAGTTCGGTATTGATTTGTAGGTGTTGTTTGAATGGAAGGAAAGGGGGCTATAACCTTCTGTAAGGTTATTTTATCTTCACTTGACTACTTTATCTTCACTTAACTATAGGGGCCTGATTAAAAATATAGGGATAAGGAGAGGGATTGACCACGATGGGTAATTGGAAGTGATTATGTGAGTATGATTCATCTGAAATCAAACAGTGCTTCGAAATGAGCACGCTCATATTTTTGAGTAAGGCATGTAATTCTATTGTTTTGTTTTCTCTTCTCCCAATAATCAATCAGATCCGGCCTTTGAGGTCGAAAAGAATTTACTAAATCCGCCCTCAATTTATCTAAATCATCAGATCCACTTATGGTGAGTAGCCACTGAAGCCTCTCACGATCTTTACAGGAGTCCTCCGAAATCATCTCTATGATTTCTCTATTCAGTTGAGACCGAAGACTTAGTTTCTCACACAAATAGACCCCAAAGTGATCACAATGAGACTCCTCCGGAAACTCATGCAGCAGGATTCTTTCTCCCTGTTTGCTTCTCTCCACAAGATATAAGTGTATTAGCCAACAGAATTCAAACAAACCTGAATCAGATAGCCAGATTTTTGCATGACCTAGTTCATGACCAATTAAGTATGTAAAGTAGGCTGGGTATTTGTCTTTCTTCTCGCACCATTCTTCGGAAATAGCAATGTAGCAATCCCATTTCCGATGCTCCTGCCAATCATTACTATTAATTATACTGCTGTTATATGGCTCCGGGCAAAGATATAACAGATCCTTCGGAACACATCTGCCCTGCAGATTAGGAGGTAAAGAATCATCATAGAAAACCAACCAAACGAAGCCGTTGCCAAGCTGACAATGTGAGGCAAGTTTATTCTCGTATTCATTCTCATCTCCAACATCAATATTTGCCATGTTTTTGATTCTTATTATTGCCATATAAAACCTTGAATGGTTGAGCCGCTCTCTCTTTGCAGTCGCTATGGTGTATCTGTCTTTTTCAAATATTACGGGAGAAGGATGTTTTGGTTTAGAATTCGGTATTCACGAAAGCAGCCTTCATTACGGATATACAGCTTAGCTGATCCTTTTCCACTAGGAGAGATTCTGACAGGCTTTAATATGAACGGAGAGATAAACAAGCAAAAAAATGAAAAGACATAAATCGCAACTGCTAGCGCTGCTGCAAGATACTTCAATACATCACTCGTGATATACTGCAAAGCTACTACGAGAGCAGGTAAGGCGAGAGTGATCATTAGGAAAACAAAGAGATTTCCCCAAAATCCCCATGAAGGCATGCGAGTATAGACAAATTTATTGTGTTTCCGGCAGACTGGATACGAAATCGTGTATTTACGCTCTGTCCATCCAAAAGCTACGACAAAATATCTAAGTTCTCCTGCAAAGACTGTGAGACTTGTTCTTGCTTCCGTATCAGCTTTTTCCCCACAGTATGGACACTTATTAGGCCATCGCATTCTTTGACTAGAACTAAGATCTATTTTCAGCACACCCAAGTATATTTTCTCCTTTACACTTATTCATCTGATTCTTCATATGTGCTACCGCTCATATTTGAATTATGCTCATAGCCTGGCAGTTTCTTGTATCCCTCTCTAGTTTGCTCATTAATAGCCACGTTCTCTCTTTACATAATCACGGATACATACTGGTATTTCACTTAGTGAAACGCTTTTCCAACCTGTCTCCATCAGATAACTTAAATAGGTATGGGCATACATCCAACTAGGTGATGCGTGTTCTAAGTTGTTGTATTTACTTACTCCATTTAGCTTGTAATTATAGAGAAGCATAACTTCATGTTGCCATCCAAAGACCCTATCGAAGTCCCACTCATGGGCGTCGGGTACAGTTCTTAGCCAGCATTCTAACCAATCATTGAACGCATCATAATTGAATTCCGTATCTGCTCCTCCAAAGTTCTTACAACGCCATTCACACCCATTCTCGTGCTCGTCCCATGTAATTACAGTATCATAGACGGTGCTTCCAAGTTGATCCTTTGACTTTCTAGAGTCATAACTCCACTGGGAGACACTTTTATCAGGGTCAATGACAACTGGACTTTTTTCATTATGATCCTCAATTAGAACGATACTATCAGGGTCAATGGCAATGGGGCCTTTTCTGTTCTGATCCTTGTCTACTACGACTTTTTCAGAATCAATGGATGGAACGAGTTTTTCTCTGGTCAGCTCTCCAGCATATTTAGAAATTGCTAACACTAAGAAAAGTATCAAAAACGAAATGCTATTAATGACGAACAAGAACTTCTTTTTTCTTTTTTTACTGACGTAAGCACCACAATTCGGGCAGAACTGTACATTGTCATCAAAATATTCTCCGCACTTATTACATTCAACTGTGTCTTGTTCTTCTGTTCTTGCGCCATGTCGCAGTCTTTTGTTCTCTAGTTCATTTTCAGAATCTATAAATTCAATATCCTCAGATTGGATTGGTTCAACTTTCGGTGAATAGCTGACAGAGTTTTTTTCAAAAACAGGCTTTTGCTCGAAAAACTCTCCACAGTGTTTGCATTTGATTGCTTCGTTCTGAATTTTCTCCAGGCAGAAAGGACATGTTTTCATAGAAGCCTCCAGCCAACAACGTAAGGAAAGGCGCCAAATCTATCTAATCGGAAAAAACAAAAAGCCTCCAAAGGGACACAGCAATAGTGTCCTCCGAAGACTTTTTCCATTGCCTCCCCAGCTATGATTAGCTGCCTCTGCAGACTTAGGCTAATCAGTGGGAGTAAATACATGCTACTTCTTCCCACAATGGGGTGAGTCAATAATGGACTCAGGGTGATACCTGCGTAGCACTATCAATTGTTTCTCTGATTAGATCGACTTCCTCTGGTTGTGATTCACTAAAACTACATATAAACTTACTATATTATATGTCTAACCATCTATCCTTGTCAATGATTTGTGTTATTGATGGCTTTTGGGGTATTTAAGGCTAGTTTTTACTACTTTACTATGTATTATGTCTAACGATCAGGGTAATAGCACTAATAGGTGATTCTGCTAACATGTTGTAAATAGGGATAAAGAACACTTCTTGACGTTTTGTCATTGATGCCTGGACGTTTCTGGAGATCCTAATTACACACCCTTTCCTCCTTCCCCCTCCCAGATGGATTTTAGACACACACTGTCATGTCTTCAGATTATTTGCTGTTGCGATGAGATACGCGGCGGAATGAGACAATAACTGGTTTTTTATGCCGCTTTGATGGGTAAAATTCGCAGTAATTACTGTGTCTTATGATACGAATGGAGCAATACGGGTAAATGAGGAGTTCCTTTGGGGACGCCATTTTATATTTGATTCCTGGAAGGCCATCTGATGATTCAGATGGCCTTTTTTCGATAGTCCAGGGCATCCCGCCTAGTCAGGCGGGATGCCACAAAAAATAGTTATTTCAGCAAGTATGGATTTCTATAACTTGCTGATTTTTTATTTACACCACACCTATTTAAAAGATTCTTTTCTGAATTCCTTGAGGAACCGACTGAAGATTTTACCTGGAAATAGTCGGAATCGATTAGGATAGATCTGTCCGAGGACTATTGGCAAGATTCTTCAATAGCGGTTATACTACTGCTACTACCTACCTGTACATCCTGTCCAATTGTAAATTTTCAAATCTATCGGAATTTCCGACAATAACGGCTTTTAATATCATATTTTCCAGTTTGACAGATCGATTTTTCCTATGGTACTGAGGCAAGTCTCTATTTTCGTAGCTAAGGGGTCTTCCATGATTCATGATTTTGGCTTTACTTGAGGGATCTTATCCTTACCTAACCGGGTTTGTTAGACAAAACCATGTACCAAAATCATATCCAACCTGACATCACCTAATCGAACCTAGGCGGTCCGTTTCCTTTGCATCCGTGATAGCCGTCCAAACACTCCCGGACATAAATCCATTTGGAAAGTGGACTATGACTTTTTCATTAAGTGCATTTGCAGCCACAATGGCGCTACCTGGACTGTGTAATACTTAGCGATATAAGTCTAACGCTATCCGGGAATAATCTCTACCTAGAAAGGCACAAAATATTCGATGGAAAAGAGAAATTTTAAACAACCTGACCACGATCAGTTTAATGGAGAAATAAAATGCAACAAAGATTTTTAATTCCAGCAAGTTTAGAAGAGTGATCTGTTTTTAGGATTTGGTCAATGGTATTGTTAGAAACCAATTCTGGTTGCATAATCATGGAGGTGAATGAAATGATCTGTTTGCTTTATCGTAATTTGCTACTGTATTGGAGGCGCCGTTTTCATTTCAACTTAAATAATGATGTGCCCAATACCCCCCTCGTGAAGCTGCGCTGCATCATGCATTTTTGTATCGTTGCAGCGTTTATTGTTTTTTTTGGTTTATGCCTGATTCTCACGACGGCCGTTCAGGCAAAAGATAATGGGGAAAACGATTATGAATATACATTGGGAGAGGTAATCATTACCGCTGATCAGATCGTCAAGGAAAGCCCCACAACGATTTCGGAAGTCACCGCTGCAGATATTGAAAAGTATAATGCTTCGAACCTGGGGGATGCCTTGAAACTGCTGCCCGGAATATACTTCCGACAGGGTCGGGCCAAGCAGGAATCCTATGCCAGTGTCCGCGGTTTTGAGCAGGACAAGGTACTCATTCTCCTCGACGGCATGCCTATTTATCAGCCCTATGAAGGGTTGGTGAATTTGACTGATATACCGGTTCAGAATATTGCCAAAATCAAAGTCATAAAGGGGCTGTCTTCGAGTTTGTACGGGCCCAATTCCATGGGCGGGGTGATTAACATCATCACTCGGAAAGGCGGAGATAGACCGGAGGCTGCATTATCTTATGAAATAAGTGACTACAACACCCACCATATCGCGATTACCCATGGGCAAAAGGTCGGTAACCTGAGCTATTTTTTTGGAGTCAGCCACAAAGAATCCGACGGATTCAGGCTTGCCAAGGATTTCACCCTTGCGCCGGAGATTCTTGCTTCCATGGCCGTTGCGCCGAGTCCGATACCCCATACACCTTTGAAAACGGATTCAGGGCTTCGGGAAAACACCGATTATTCTCGTGATGCGATCACTTTCACCGCGAATTGGGACGTCACCGGTAAAAATGCCCTGGGAATTTCAATGGAATACTATACAAATGAATATGGCATTGCCCCGGGTGCCATATATCGCGAGACGAGAAGAGCAGGCGGAACCGCCTACTGGTACCCCCGCTACTGGCGGTTTGACGACTGGAAGCGTTATACGGTCAATATCACCGATGAATATGAATTGACCGATAAACTCAGGTTCAAAGGAAGAATCTTTTACGATGACTATAAGAGCGCCCTTAATGCCTATGATGACGATACTTACAGCAGCCAGCTTCGCACTGCCGGTGCGCCTTCATTTGATTCGGAATATGACGACTACAATATCGGCGGCAATTTATACGTCTTCTGGGATCGGGTTCAGAACCATCATGTCCGTCTGGGATACAGTTTTAAAAAGGATGTACACAAATCCGAGTATGCATTTGCTTCTTCCGCTCCGGAATATGAAAAACTCATTTCCCATACCTACTCGGCGGCACTGGAGGATGTTGTCGATATCACCGACAGCCTCTCACTGACTGTAGGGGCGAGCTATGATACTTTTGCGCAAATTGACCGTGATCAGGCCTCCGGTACGGAAAAAGGAGATGATATCCATTCCTTTAATCCCCAAGCAGGAATCAATTATGACTACTCGGATGCCCTTAACTTCTATGCCTCCGTTGGCAGGAAAATCCGATTCCCCACCATGCGGAATCTTTACGCCGATGGGGTGATCGGCCCGAAGGGAGATCCTGATATGAAGGAAGAAAAAACCATCAGCTATGAACTAGGCAGCCAATGGTGGATCAACGAAAAGTTAAAATTTGAAGGCTCATTGTTTTATAACGATGTGGAAGATTTGATTTTTTTTGACAACGAGATCGGACGCTTCGAACAATATGCGGATGCCAATCTTAACGGCATGGAGTTAAATTTGTCGGCACAACTTACGGCAAACCTGACCGCCGGGATCAGCTACACTTACTTGACGGCGGAAAATGATGGTTCGACGGTCATGGTTGAATCGGAATATCTTGCCGACGATCTGATCTATAAACCGGATGAGATTCCTTACCGTCCCAGACACAAATTCAATTTTGATTTGACGCAATCCTTCGATTGCGGATTGAAAATCAGCCTGAACGGAAGTCTGGTATCGGATCAGGTCTACTACGACCATGCGGATCCGGCAGATAATACCCATTTTGTTGCAGTAAAGAAAAGCCTTGACGACTTTTTTTTGCTGAATACTAAAATCACCTACAATTTCAAAGACCATTACCAGATATTCGGTGCTGTCGAAAATATTTTCAATGAAGATTATCAGGAGCTTTATTTATTTCCCGCACCGGGCATCAGGGCCTGGTTCGGAATCAAATTGACCCTTTAATCATGAAAAATCCCTTTTGCTTATTAGAGGACAATAACCTTTTAACGGAAAAAACACAATCCTTTAGAGGGAGGAAATACGACCATGCATCTTTTTTTTATACGAAATAATCGACTACTTTTTATTTTACTCACCTTTGTTCTGTTATTCTTTCTGGCAAAATGCAACATGAAAAATAATGCGTTTCAGAAAACGATTTCTGTTCAAGGCGCCGTGAAAAAGACTCTCAATCTCAGCATTAATGACATACAGTCATTCCCTGAATTCCATATCAACGCGGTTCCTGTCTTGAAGGAAAAACAGAATCCATCGGAAGATGAAGAGCTGATTGAAGTGGCCGATTATGCGGGTGTCCTGCTGCGTGACATACTCGAAAAAGCTGGTATGAAGTACAAAAGAAAATTCGAGCCCGCCGTTTACATCAGGGTACTCGGTACTGAACATGAAGAAGTGGCTTTTTCCTTCGGCGAAATTTTCTACTCAAGTATCGGCAGAAGTACGTTGTTGGCATATCGTAAAAACGGAAAAATATTCGGTCCACAGGAGAATCGTCTCGAATTGATCGTCTCCACTGACCTCCGGAACGGGCGGCAGATTCATTCGGTAAGCGAAATAATTGTGGAGAGGGCTGATATTGAAATGAAAGTATATGAAGAAAGGAAGAAAAACATCATTCAGCCACCGACTTCCTCCTTTGAAATTATGGATAAACGCATAGGACAAACCCGTAGCGTCACAATGGAAAATCTTATCGACCTTCCGTTAATAAAGATCCGGAGCAAGGTACAGGTGGGTGATTGCGAAGGCTTTCACGGAGTTTATTCCTATGAGGGAGTTTCTTTTCCCGCTTTGCTGGAAAAACTACAGGTTATCGAGTTCCCCCACCAGTATGACAGATATATCGCTGTTTCCAGCAAAAACGGATTCTGCGCCACATTTTCTATAGGAGAGCTTTTCAATTCACGGTTAGAAAATAATATTATTGTCGCATTTAAGAAGGAAGAGCAGAATCTGGGGCCTGAGGAGGCCTTTGCCATGATGGTGGTCCCCGAAGACAATACCGGCGGCCGCTCGGTCAAGAGGATCAGTAATATGTATATTTACTAAAATGGATAAAGACAGCCGTTTTCGGACCTGAACCATCGGTCACATGCAGCCCCCGTTGTTGAACGGCTCGAGGAACGCCTGAAATTAGTCTGGTTATACCTATGTCAAAGTGGTGGAACAATCATAATCCTCAGACGGAGATGATAATCGCGCAGATTAAAAACCGCGCAGGAAATCTATTTCAAACCGGCCAGTTGCTATGCACTGAAGCGGTTGTAGTAACCTTAAACAAGGCTTTTAACGGCAGCCTGAGTGACGCTCAGGCCGTTGCTGTTGCAGCACCGTTCAGCATGGCGCTGGGAGAGAGCGGTTGTATATGCGGCGCTTTGAGCGGCGCCGTTTTGGCGTGCGGTCTATTTATAGGAGACGATCAACCCTACCATAACCGACAACGCATGCGTAAAAGTGCCAGGCAACTACACGATGCGTTTAAAGCCACTTATGGCGCGACTTGCTGTAGAGCACTCTCTCGAAGTTTCCGCCATGATCGACAAGCCCACTTCCAACAGTGTACCCATTTGACGGCAGGTGCGGCAGAAATGGCCGCGAGGCTTATTTTATATCTAAGACCTAAGCTTATCCGATGCACCGACAAGGAATTCATCCATAAGATGGATACCAAAATCGGTGCTATAATGAAGCGGTTGCTTCGGATTGTTTGTCTAGAAAAATGATCTTTTATATCTCCTTTCTTTTCCCTTAGTGCCCAACACTATACTCAACAAGACCAAAATAAATCGTGACCTTCACGATCCACCACCTGCCAGAGATGGCAGGCAGGTCTTGATTTCCAGGATGCCGCAAACGATTCCAGCCAATTGTTGAATAAACGAAGCCTTGTCTTCATAGAGGATGGCCTGAAGGCCTTTTTGTCTTGCCCTGGCAATATGGGCTTCATGATCGTCAACAAACAGGATGTTCGCGGGATCGATGTGAAGCCTTTGAGAAACCATGTCGAAAATCTCAGGGTCCTTTTTTGAAATGTGCAGATGATAGGAGTTGAATATGTAGTCAAAGCGTTTGAAGAAGCCGTGTCTTTGGTCCAGTTCGTCCAACCAGTGGCATTGATCACTCAAGATCCCCACCACCACACCGAGAGCCTTCAGGTCGGAGACCATATCGAGTATCCAGGGGCGAAGGGTAAACCGTGAAAGGATCTGTTCGGTTAAATCTGGATCTCTTTCCCTGAAAGGAAAACGATTTCTCATCGCCCTCCAGAACGCGTCTTCCCTTACTTTACCCAGGACGAACCCGATGTCGTAGGTGATTTCGAAAGCAGTAGATATGACGGTGTCGGGATCCAGCCCATGGTCTAGGGCGATGGTACGAAGACCCTCTTTGAATCCTTCTTCAGCCACAACGCCCCCAAAATCAAGCAGTATCGCCTTCACTTCAGCTGTCTCCGGCATCAGATATATCCCCTTTTTCGAATGCGAGTAACTCGTGTCATGTCTCAGAAATAGCTTTCATCATTTTAGCTGGTTCTATGACACGTTGGGGACATGGGGATCTCTTTTCAGTTTCACATCGAGGGAATGGTGATGAAAAGACCTCATCACCATTCTCCTAGCGTCGTGTCCCAGAAATATTTTCCATCATTTTAACCAGTTCCATGTCCCCTTTGAATCTGTGCAGTGGGTACTCAATATTCAAGATAATTCTGAGACACGACATTAGTTATGGCGCATCTTCCCAGAGACTTACTATGTGGGAGAAGAACCTTATTTACATTACCACGGCTAGTCTGTATATCCTTTTCGTGACTTGAATGAGGTTTTAAAGATTAGAACCCGTTATGATCTCGCTTCTGTCAAGGGGGTGAAAAACCGAAACAAGGCTCATTTTTCTTGATAAAGGGCTTGTTTATGTGCATAATTTGTTGTCAATTATATATAATTTTATATCGTTTTATACTAAAAAGCCCTTTCATTATGAAGGAACATAACAAATTACAGAAAAAGAGGGATTTATTATGATTAGCCGATACACCCGCCCCGAGATGGGACGAATTTGGGAAGACGAGAATCGATTTGCCAAGTGGCTTCAAGTGGAGGTCATGGCCTGCGAGGCCATGTCCGAGGAGGGCCAAATCCCCAAGGAAGCGCTCGCCAACATCAAGGAGAAGGCGAATTTCTCCGTAGAGCGAATCCTGGAAATCGAGGAAGAGACAAAGCATGACGTGATCGCCTTTCTCAACAATGTGGCGGAATACGTGGGACCGGATTCGCGGTTTATCCACCAGGGATTGACCTCTTCGGACATCCTGGACACCAGTTTTGCTCTCTTGCTTAAGGAGGCCATGACCGTCATCATTGATGATGTAAAGACGTTTATGGAAGTCATCAAAGAGAGGGCCCATGAGCACAAATATACTGTCATGATTGGGCGATCCCATGGCATTCACGCTGAGCCCATTACATTCGGACTCAAGCTGGCCGTCTGGTATATGGAGATGAAACGCAATCTCAAGAGGCTGGAAAATGCCCTTGAGGTGATCAGTTACGGAAAGCTTTCCGGGGCTGTGGGGACTTTTGCCAATATCTCTCCGAAGATTGAAGCCTATGTTTGTGAGAAACTGGGTCTGAAGCCCGCAGAAGTATCCACTCAAATTACACAACGCGATCGCCACGCTGAGTATTTCTCTGCTCTGGCCATCCTGGCAGGGACCATGGAGAAGATTGCGGTTGAGATTCGCCATCTGCAGAGGACAGAGGTTCTTGAAGCGGAGGAATCCTTTGCAAAAGGACAGAAGGGTTCTTCGGCCATGCCCCACAAGAAGAATCCCATTGGGTCGGA
Source organism: uncultured Desulfobacteraceae bacterium (assembly GCA_964520425.1). Lineage (GTDB taxonomy): Bacteria > Desulfobacterota > DSM-4660 > Desulfatiglandales > HGW-15 > JAFGFY01. The sequence goes on along the minus strand of CAZFMX010000005.1, from coordinate 53,307 downwards.
AAACATTTCAGGTCTTGCCCGTCTGGTTAGAACCAATTCCCTGGCTGCCATGGAAAATATGGCACTCTGGCATGAAAGGGATATCAGCCATTCCTCAGTGGAGAGGGTCATTGGACCTGACAGTACCATCCTCGCAGATTACATGCTGCGGCGCCTCACTGGGATCATCGAAAATCTTGGGATTCATCCCAAAAGGATGCTTGAGAATCTGAACAAACTCAAGGGGCTGATCTTTTCTCAGAGAGTCCTCATTCGGTTGACCGATCTAGGGCTGAAACGGGATACGGCCTATGAGATGGTTCAACGGAATGCCTTAAAGGTTTGGGATATGGGAAAAGATTTCAAGACCCTTCTCCTGGAAGATAAAGAACTCATGGAACATGTGTCCGCGCAAGAGGTGGAAGATGTCTTTGACTTGGATTACCATCTCAAACACGTGGATGATATTTTCAAGAGGGTGTTTGGGTAAAGGAAATGTACAAGGTATACGGTGTACGGTGTAAAGAATAGGATGTAAGGTGTAAAGATTAAGAAAGAAGAGAGAAGCAAGGGTGCGACAAGTAATGAAAATACGTTTCATAACCTCATCCAAACTAGGGCCACCGCTGTTCACTCTAATCCTCTCTATTTTCCTGTTGCGGACCTACCCCTGTGGGGCTGATTCCTCAAGGCAATCGGCATTCGAGGCGGAGCTGATTCCATCGCCACTATTGTATCGACCGGCGAAAGGCTCTGAGTATGTGGTCCTTGTGGATAAATCCATCCAGAAGACCTTTGTGTATCAATGGAAGGATCTCTCAAGACCCATCAGGACCTACAAGTGTTCCACAGGGGAGAATGACGGCCCAAAGGTGAGACAAAACGACAAGAAAACGCCTGAAGGCATCTATTTTTTCATTCATTCATATCTCGAGAAGGATCTTTCTCCCATATACGGAGTCAGGGCCTTCCCCATCGATTACCCCAATCCCATGGACGAGAAAAAGGGAAACGGGGGGTACGGGATCTGGTTTCATGGAACGGACAAACCTCTAAAACCCAATGATTCAAATGGGTGTATCGTCCTGGAGAACCACAATATCGAGGACCTTGCTTCTTTCGTCACATTGCATGATACGCCTGCCGTTATATGCTCCCGGATCGAGATGGTGGAACGGAGCCAACAGGAAAAGGAAAAAGGAGAGTTATTGGAGATCATCGAGACCTGGCGAAGGGCCTGGCAAGGTAAGATGGTCGACCAATACATGTCGTTTTACAATCCACGCTTTATCTTGGGAGGAAGAGACTGGAACCAGTACAAAGAATACAAGGCTCGGCTTGCCAGAAGTTATAAGCAGATTATGGTGGACATTGAGAATCTTTGGCTGCTTAAGGATGGAAACACCATTCTGGCCAAGTTTGACCAACGCTATCAGACCGAGAGGCTTCAGAGCGAAGGTGAAAAACGCCTTTATCTCCAACAGAACAGTAAGGAGTGGAAAATCGTAGGGGAGTTTTTCGAAAAGAAGGCGCTCAGGTGGGGACCACCCAAGGACTCATACTTCTCCACCCAGGAAGAAATTAGAAGATTCATTTTGGCTTGGCAAGTTGCCTGGGAAGAAAAAGATCTCGAGGGATATATCCTGTGCTACGACACGGGATTTACCTCCCGCGGAATGGACCTGCGTACGTGGAGGATGCACAGAGAAAAACTGAACCGAAAATATCGTTCTATAAACATAGTGATCACGGACCTGGAAATCTTGCCTGCCTCTACTCGAGAGGCAAAGGTTAGGTTTAAACAGATATATGAGGCCGATGCGTATCAGGACTACGGTATTAAGAATTTGGTTGTTGTCAAGAAAGGGCAGGATTGGAGGATCAAGGAAGAGGAATGGCAGCCGATACAAACGGATTAGTGCCGGGCTTGAAGGGGCTAGGTTCCATGCCTGGTAGAAGAGTCTCTCTTCTTTGCCTCTGGATGATCCTGTTATTCCAATGCGTTTTTCCCTCTCAGGCCTTCTCCAAGAGAGAGCACCTTATCTATTTCCCCAACACGGCCTATGAGCTGAACATATACAGGATTTATGGAAAAGAACCTGGAAAGACCTTGATGCTCATAGGAGGGATACAGGGGAATGAGCCGGGAGGATTCCTCTCCGCCGACCTCTATGCCGACATGAGCCTTCAAAAAGGAAATCTCATTGTGGTTCCGAGGGCCAATTTCTACTCAATTATCCTCAATCAAAGGGGCCCTAACGGCGATATGAACAGAAAATTCAGCCCTGAGGATACGTCCAGCAGCATGGAAGACAAGATTGTGACCAAGCTGAAAGAGCTGATCAATGAAAGTGATTATCTTCTGAACCTCCATGACGGATCAGGGTATTATTACCCCGAATACATTGACAAATGGCGAAATCCAACCCGCTTTGGCCAGTCCGTCATCGCCGATTGTGCGGAATACAAGATTCCGGGGACTGACACCGTCATCAAGCTGGAGGAGATGGCCAAAAAGGTCATCAGTCAGGTCAATCCCCATATTCAAAACGATCTTCACAAATTCCATTTCATGAATACAAGAACAGAGGACGAAGACAGCCTACACCGTGAACAGCGGAATTCGGCCACATATTACGCCCTCACTAACCACTATATCCCCGCCTTTGGGGTTGAAACATCAAAGTTCCTTCCCTCCATTGATCTCAAGGTGCGATATCATAACCTCATTATCAATGCATTCAAGGAGATCTTCGGAATTATCCCTGAATCCCCAGGGCTCGAACTGGAGCCCCCCGTCCTGAACTACCTGGTGGTTTCCCTCAACGGGCAAATCCCCATCGTGGTCAAGCAAAATCAAACCCTGCGAGTGAAGGCTGGTGACGCCATTCAGATCTCCCATATCGAATCGAATTACGAAAGGGGACTAAGCCTCGATATCCTTGGACACGGCGATCTGAACGATTATCGCCGAGAGTTTGTCATTTTGGAAGATACAAGTATCCTTGTGAGAAAGGACAATGATGTCTTTGCCGAAATCCCGGTTAGAATATCTGAGAGCAGGCTGGGGCAAGACAGACAACCAACCCGGACCAGAAGGGTGGAGTTTTTTGTGATTGAAATAAAGGGGTATCGCGTTCTCGTGGCTGATGGAGAGACCCTTGATCTGGTCAGGGGAGATGCTCTTAAGATTGTGGATATTCTTCCCTCTCCGACGGACTCATCAGGGGTCACGATCAATTTCAAGGGATTTGTCGGCAATCTCAAGAACAACACAGGCGAAGACCGGGGTTATCTCATTCACACGGAGGCAGGTCTCCTCACGAGATACTCTTTGGACAATAAGGGGGAACTCTACGAAATCATCGCTTCAGAGAACGATCGTGTTTTGGGCCGGATGGTCGTCAGGCTTGTCCCTCCCAAAATGGATTATATGGTTCTTAAGATAGACGATCACCGTCACGTTTACCTGAGGTCGGAGGATATGGTGTCCCTATCCATGGATAGTCGGATATGCCTGGAAGCAATAGAGACGAATTTATATAGTGAGACCGACATCCGCCTGAAAATCAATGAGCATCTTCTAAAGCCTGGTGAAGTGAAGGAACTCAGGGCATTGTGTGCCTTGGAAGGGGATAGCCATCATCCCGTCCAGGTAAAGAAGGGGACATTGGTTTTAGGCCAGGTGTATTTCCGGATGGAATAAAAGAAAGGCTCAAGGCGCACGACATAGGGCACAAGGTATAAGGTCTAAGGTATAGGGTTTAGGAATAACAGCCCCTGGACTACTGTAGGCCTTAGACCGTACACCCTAGACCTATACCATTCTTTTATTTACACTCCAAACTCAACAGGTCATTCCAGGGATCGCTCTTTTTTATTTTTACCATAATCTGCTGACCCTGATGAAATTCCTGGCTGTTTTCTTTCTTTACTTCCGTCACAAGCAGAAAGTCCGTCAAAAGGATTCGATACCTGTTCCTCAGTATATCAAGGACCATGGCGGGAAACCTCTCTCCTAGATGAGAAAGGAGATACTTTTGCGTCCAGTAACGAATACGGTCTCGTTTCATGGTGTCAAGAGTCCGCAATAAGGGTTGAACCGACATCCTTATCTCTTGCAGTTGTTCTTTGTTGTACATGGAAGATTCCCCCGACAGATAACGCCTCATCTGCCGTTGAACCACTAGGTCCAAGTATCTCCTAATGGGAGAGGTAACATTGGTATACATATCCAGACCAAGCCCAGCGTGAGGGCGGGCGTCCGTATCGATCATGAGAGGACTGAGCTTACGGCGCTGTTTGAAGACATAATAGTAGTAACCTTCATCGCCAATGGATAGCTCTTCACTGGGTTTTTCCTGGCTTCTATAGAGAACCGGAATGTCATACTCCTGGCAAAACTTGGCTGCCAGCCAATTGTAGAGGATCATGAATTCGGCCACCATCATTCGAGAGGGAGTTTCCTGTTCCGACATTTCTAAAGAGATAGATGAATCGGGATGGATGGTGAACCAGACATCGGGAAGGGAAAGGATAAGGGCTCCTTGGTTGATTCGTTTCTTCCTCAACTCTTGACTCAATTCATAGGCCTGCTTCAACAAAGCCTCTTCTTTGTAAATGTCGTTCACTTCGTCATAGGTGAGTTGACGTCTGACCCTCAACACGCTCAATACAAATCTGTAGTCTACAAGCTCGCCGCCTTTATTAAAGCGGCACATGAGAGATATGGCGGGGCGATCACAGCCCTTCTTCAGGCTCAAGGTGTCCTGGGACAGGTTCGGCGGGATCATGGGAAAGCTGTTACGAGGAAGATAAAGAGAAGATCCCCGTTGTGAGGCCTCCTTGTCGAGGAGACTGTCAGGAGGAACGACTCCCGCGACATCGGCTATATGAATACCAAGGAGAACAGAATCAGATGAAATTTCGATGCTCAGAGCGTCATCAAAGTCTTTGGTGTCAGGGCCGTCAACGGTGAACGTGCTCAGATCTCGAAGGTCCTCACGCCCAGCCTCTTCGATGCCGACTTCGATGAGTTGTTCCGACTCCTTCAGTAGGTCTTCACTAAAGGAAGTGCTGATATCTAGACGATGAAGGTCGAGGTTTTCATCCTCCCCCCAGACGCCAAGGCCAACAAGGAGACTCCTGACCCTTTGAATGTCTGTTATTCCCGCCCTGAGGAGCAGATCCTTTCCATGCCTGAAGTCTGAAGCCCCTTTTCCGTAAAGGGCCAATTCGATAAGGAGGTCGATAATCTCATCCTTACAAGAAGGGGGTTGGACCGGTTTATTCTGTACGTGATTCCTCAGCCAAGCACCTCCCTCTTTCAGTCTTGTTTCTCTTCGAGCCTCCTCCTCCCTCTGTTTGATGATTTGATTCACCATTTCTTCAGAATGGGGGAGAAAACGACCATCCTTCAACTTGAAATAGAGTCTGTCGTCAAATAGGGTCCTGACCAGCGCAGAGATATGATCGTCTGTGATCTCTTCTCCAAAGCAGAGTTGGCCAAGATCCATGTAATCAAAATGCTCCTGCCCATCCCGCACTAACTCCCAAAGTTCCTTGACATGCACGTCTTCCTGTAACTTTTTTCTCCGTGCTTCGATCTCTTTTAATCTATTTAAGAGTTCTTCCCTGGGCATACCGATGTCTAGGGACGCCTTTGAGAATAGAAGAGCCCTTTTGGGGGAGATATTGACCTCACGGTTAAGTGGGGTCAACAGGTGGAGCTTGCTTCCTTTGTCCTGTAGGCATAGGGTGCAGATAAATCTGCCTTGATCAATAAATTCTATGATTTTCCCTTGATTCATTCCTATGAAAACCTCGAGGGTTTAGTAGCAATTGGGAAAGGTGATGTCAATAACTAGTGCCTCATGTTCTATTTTCTGAGACTAATAGTCACGGTTTTTGACAGAATTCTCGATGATTTGGACGTGTTTTGCTTGATCCAGGACACTGATGTAAGAAGATCTGCGTAAAGGAAAAAAGGTTTGATGTTTTGATCACAACATGAAATTATTGTTGAAGTAGATGTCGTTGAAGGGATGAGGCCTTTGAAAAATGCTCTATTTTATTCAAGGTCAAGAAAGACGAGAATTTTAACCGCAGGAATACCTTTAGTATTTCGAGGATCAAAAATGGAGTCTGACGCAGAGATTGGGCAAAAGAATGTGTTTTTCAAAGGTCTCGGGATGTCTGATCGTTGATGGACTGCATAACATCAGAGTTCTGAAAAAAGCAGGTCGATACTTATGAAAGAGGGAATAAACCGATGGGAGAGGATGTCGAGACAGTGGAGGCGAGTGAAGAAGAGAAAAGGATTATGAAGGACATTGAGGCGGTTTTCGAGAGGTTCTATAAAGGGAAAAAGGCCTATTCAAAAGGCCAGTTCTATAACAATGAATTTTACTTGAGAACAGACTACGCGCTTGTGGTCCTGAGTAAGAAAAAGGATATATTGGTGAGTTTTGCCGATCATACCCGTCCCAGTTATGCGGCTTTGTTCACGCTCCTGTTAGATGACATCGAGGGAACAAATCTGTTTATCTGTGAAGACTATAAGACCGATCAACAGGGGAGTATGATGCTGGAAGAGGCTGACGGAGGGAGTACAAGCGCTATCATATGGAATGAAAAGGATAGGTACTACAGTATGTTGAGGGAGAAGGTGCAGAAGATCGTGATTCGAAAGCTGAAGAAGGATGCCGACAACTCAAGCGAAGGGTGAGGAAGAAGGAAAGACTCTGAAAGGACTAATAAAGGTGCGGGGAGGTCAGCCCTTCCCGAATGGCATATTTTGTGAGACCGGCGACCGTACGAATCCCAATCTTTCCCATCATCTGTCGCCGATGAGTTTCCACGGTCTTGACACTGATGGCCAACTTGATGGCAATGTGTTTCGTGCTCTCGCCCTCTGAGATCAACTGAAGGACCTCCCGTTCTCTTTTAGTCAAGATACTGGAGGCGGAAGAAGCGGATTTTAACAGTCTGCTGACATAGTCCTCGACCACAATACCTGCTATTCCAGGACTGAGGTAGGTGTCGCCTTTAAATACGGCTCGAACGGCTTGGACCAATTCGTCAAAGGCGCAGTCTTTAAGCAAATACCCTGAAGCCCCCGCCTGCATCATCCCTTGCACGAATTGCTTATCTGAATACATGGAGAGAGCAATCACCCTGATATTCTTGACGCTTGAAGTGATTATGCTTGTCGCGTCTATCCCATTTAAACCGGGCATCGTGACATCCATAATCACCAGATCCGGGGCAAGCTCCCGGGCTAACTGGATCGCCTCTCTCCCATTTCCGGCTTCACCCACGACTTCCATACCCGGCTGATCTTTTATCATATTAACGAGTCCTTCACGTGTGATTTTGTGGTCTTCTGCCAGGATGATTCGAATGCTCATAGATTTTCTCCTTTTTTCTTCATCTTTGAAGTGGTGCTACAAGGGTGACACGGGTTCCCTTGCCTTTCGCTGAAACGATTTCCATTGATCCTCCTATGGAACTCATTCGCTCTTGAATGCCGAACAATCCGAACTTGCCTTCTTCCCAGTACGGCAGGCCATTGTCTGAAGGTATGAACCCCACCCCGTCATCTTCTACAACAATGTGCAGCTTGTCCTTCTTTCGTGAGACGCGTATATTGGCGCTGCAAGCTCGCGCGTGGTTGGCTACATTCATGAGTAAATCACGGATCGAGTAGAAGAGTAAAACACCTGTCTCTTCCTTCATGGGTTTTGAAAAATGATCATTCTCAAAGGTACATGGAATGTCGTTTTGCTCATGGAATTGCCCGGACAGCCATTCAAGGCCTGCCTCCAACCCGAGTTCATGGAGCACCGCCGGGCTGAGATCTGCAATTACTGATCGAACGTCCGCAATCGTTGATTGGACGAGTTGTGTCACTTCCTCCAAAGAGGACCTAGAATTCGAGGGAGAGATGGATTTAATAAGGCTGTTCAGCTTCATCTTGACAATTCCCAAGGACTGACAGATGTTGCTATGGAGATACGAGGAGAGCTTTCGCCGTAATCGTTCTTCTGAAACCGTATGATGGAAGGCCATAGACCGAATTTGCCTTTCTTTTTCCTCGATGGCCATTAGAAGGGCATCTTCCGCCATAGGACACTGGGCTTTTTCCTCTTGCAGCACCTTGTTCTCTTCCAGGAGTTCTACAATCCGTTCCTCACTAGAAGACTTATTGGGGTCCTCTTTCTCACCGAATTCTGAGGCCTTTGATCCGGTCTTTTCACGATATAGGCTGCCTATGTTGGAATGCGCATCTTTTCTTTGAGGTCTTCTTTTCATAGTAGGAGGATGCCTTTCATGGGATTGGCCAACATAGGCCAAAGGAAGTTACAGGGTTTAGGCCTGAAGACCGAAAGGGCCTTGCTTTCTGGGCAATTGTATTGAAGTACCGTATCTTAAAAAAAAGGGGGGCTCGGAAAAAGATTATTCTACAGTGATTTTGTCTTTGTTCAGCTCGTAGGTTTTTTCTCCAATGCCCTTTACTTTTAATATGTCCTCAGGCTTCTCAAAAGGGCCGTTCTCCTGCCGGTACTCAACAATGCGCATGGCATAGGCTGAGCCGATGTTTTTGAGTTGAGCGATTTCTTCCGCGGTTGCCGTGTTAATATTGATCTTCTCTGTTCCCTCCTCTTGGGCCTGCTGGGACCAAAGGGCTGGAGTGAAAGCGGCAATTACGGCTACAACCAAGGAAAGAACCAGAAGTTTTTTTGGGCTTTTCATATTACGTCTCCTTTCATTAAGCCCCCCATCCTGCTCATACCTTTTTCCATTGGAGAGACTCAATCGGGGAAACCCTCATTTATCACGGCGAAATTCCTGTTTTATGGATAAGGAAAAACCCTATATGCCTATATTTAGTGTTCTAGACTCATTGGACACAAGATATTGGGAAAAGCGTTATGTAAAAAATCTGTTTTTTCTCTCTGCGACAAAGGATTAGGAGGATCAAAGGATAAAGGGATTAGAAATAATGCTTAATCTTGACTTGGTTTGAGGCCTTCTTGGGTTTTGATATAGGTTTTTCCACATTCAGGACATTTGAAATCATGGAGCAGGCGTTCCCCACATTGGCAGACATAACCGATCTTTTTGGCAGGATTTCCTACAACGAGGGCATAGTCAGAGACATCTCTATGGACTAGGGCGCCCGCACCGATAAAGGCATACCTGCCTATAGTGACCCCACATATGATTGTCGAGTTGGCGCCCAGAGTGGCCCCCTCTTTCACCAGTGTGGGTCTTGCCAGATCCATCTTTCGGATTCCAGCCCGAGGGTTGTAGACATTAGTGAAGACCATTGACGGACCACAAAAAACACCGTCCTCCAGTGTCACTCCCTTATAAACGGAGACGTTGTTCTGGATCTTGCAGTTTGTCCCGATGGAAACGTCCGGGCCGATGACCACATTTTGCCCGATATTACATCCTGCGCCAATCTTTGAACAGGGAAGAACGTGGGAGAAGTGCCAAATCTTTGTGCCCTCTCCAATCTCGCAATTGTCATCAATGAAAGATGTCTCATGGATGAAAAAATCATTCACGTGGAAATCGCCTCCTTTCATTTTTGACGTTACAACAGAATGGGTGGCTCTCCTCGGATAGTCCCTGCGCAGGATTTGTGCGAATATGGTAAACGGTCTGAATGCTGTGAATAGCTTCTTTAAGTCCAAATCCGCGTCCTTCAAGAATTTCCTGGTAACTCTGCGTATGCAGGTCAGCAAAGCCCCCGGAAAATTCGAGTTCCTGCCCGTCAACCGTAATTGAGCGATAGGTGCGAAGTCCATTCTGCAGGGCTTCGTTTGGCAGATAGGCCTCGTTGACACTCAGAAACCAGCGCACCTTGGCGTGTTCCAGAAAGAGAAGACCGGCGGCGACATCTTGTTGGTGGATGTGGATTCTATTTTGTTGGACAGGCCCAAAGATCCAGATAAGCATATCGAAGAAATGTATCCCTATATTCGTGGCGATACTCCCGGATTTTTCCGAGGATCCTTTCCAACTGACAAAGTACCATCTCCCTCGCGAGGTGAGATAGGTTAAATCGATATCATAAATATGGTCAGGTTCATCAGTCAGTTCAGAGGAGACCCTCTCTTTGAGAGCTAGAATATTGGGATGGAGACGTAACTGTAGGACATTCCAAACCCTGAATTCGGATTCCTTTTCAATTTCAGCGAGTGCATCCACATTCCATGGATTCAACACCAAAGGTTTCTCGCAAATGGCATCGGCCTTGATTCTGAGAGCGAAGCGGATGTGGGCGTCATGGAGGTAGTTGGGGGAGCAGATGCTGACAAAATCGATCCCCTGTCCCTTCCGTCGTAATTTTTCAAGATGCCGGTCAAAGCGCTCAAATTCGGTGAAGAAGGCGGCTTTCGGGAAAAAACTATCTATGATGCCTACGGCGTCGTGGGGATCCAGAGCTGCCACGAGCTGGTTTCCAGTGTCTGCAATCGCTTTCATGTGGCGTGGTGCCACAAACCCGGCTGCTCCGATGAGGGCAAATTTCTTCGGGGTATGAGTCATGGCCTTACCTCTTGTGAACTTTTATAGCGAAAGTGTACAGGATTTAGGGATTATAGGGTCAAAAGGGATCAAAGCGCAATAGGATTGAAGGACTAAGAAGGCTTCTTTAGATACGATAGGAGCGCTTTGCCCTCCCACATACAGTGGGCAAGAAAAACCATGAAAGAGAGATGAATGGGATCAGGATTACGCCGGTGACGTGGGGTTTTACCTTATTGGTCAATGGATACCTCGGGTTGTGGTTAATGGGTAATTGAGACTTTGTAAAAGGGCATTTTTCAAGAGTCTCAGGGTGAGGATAGTATTCCGTGAAAGTGAAGACACAGCTCCGCTTCTTTGGTTACAGGAGAAGACATAGCCAAATATCTTGCGGTCACAGGAATAAGTCCCTCACAACACAAATAAAAGAGGCCCTTCTCCCGATTGGTCCACCCTTCACCTGCTTCAGTGGAAATACAGAGGGTGGGTTAGCTGATGAGTACTTTGCGAGAGCGTCAATTTGCTTTCGGATCGGGCTGAAAGAAGCACCTTCTGACACGTCTCATATGTCCAGACATAAATGCGTATCCAATAATAATACAGCCCCTGATAGAAAGACAATCGGGAAAACCCTGATTTTTGACTTTGAAAACCCTTAGGATAGGTCCTCGATGAGAAAGTATTTTATGGTATACAAAAGAACGTTGTAAAGGATTAATCACGCAGAATAGAGTGTGCCGATACCAGAATTGAAGCTCCCTGTGGTCCCGTCCAGTGGGGACAGGGCTTTGGGCGCTTCTATTTTGCGCTAGATACTTCGTTGCTCGATTTCATTCTGAGCCATGAGACTAGAAAACAGAATCCGGAATACCGAATCGGCCCATACAGAGAATGGTTTTGCGATAACAGCTTGGATGGGACATGAAATCCCGCGGGGACATAGGGCTTTCCCTTTGTTTTTCCCTGTCAATACGGTGACATAGAGAGTGACTATTTCCATTGACAAATCGATCCATCTTGGATAATTACCATTGCAGATCAACGTGATTTTCAGGCCGATCGATCCTTTACGCGTCATGTTATAGTAACATGGGCCTGTTAAAAGCCACATGGGGAGCGAGACTTTAGTCCCTTTAGGTCAATTACTTGGTGCTTGCTTCGGCTTTTCAACGAGAGCCGTCTTCAGCATTCCAAGGGTCAATTGAAGGGATTGGGCATCACTCTTTGTCAATCAGATGTCTTTCACGGTGGGGGTGTGTCTTATGCGAAAAGAAAGCGTTATTTATTTTTTCGTGATTATATGCTTGGTGTGTGTCATGCTGACGGTGGTTTCTGGGCATGGCTATGCTCAGGAGGGAAAGAGGATACTGAGTATTGAAGCCTACGACATGCTCAATACGGTTCCTGATACCTACTTAATCGATGTGAGAACCAGAGCAGAATATCAGTTTGTGGGGCATCCCTTTGATGCCTATCTCTTTCCTTATATGTTCTTTAGCACCGGTCTAGTGAAAGAGGATGATGCCCTAATCTATCAACTGGGACCTGTAAATGAGTCCTTTGTGGAGGAAATAGAAAAGGCATTTAAGAAGACAGATAACCTCCTTATCATGGGAAGGGACGGGACAAGAAGCCGTCTTGCGGCCAAGGCTCTAGTGGAGGCGGGTTTTAAAAATGTCTTTGATGTGAAGGATGGGTTTGAAGGAGCATTGTTTCCTTCATTCGAGGATAAGAATCAGCATAATTTCTACCGCCAGCTCGCAAACAGGAATAAGGTTTACGGCTTCGAACACCGCCGTCATGACGGGTGGCAGTGGTGGGGGCTTCCCTGGACCTACCGGATAGATCCCAAATACGTCTATCCACCTGATGCGATTACCCCGAAATGATTAGGTGTTTCAATCAATTCTTCCTTCCATATCTGCAAATGACTTTTTCGCTTGTGAGGGCCTCAATTTCTCTTCTGACTTCATCACAGGGCGAGATCCTATAGTGCTTGTGCGCCTGGATGACAAACTCCTTCTCTTCCCCCGTGTCAACCCTGAATAATACTGTGCATTCACCCGGATATCTGAACAAGACATCCCGAATATTCTCTAGCAAAGTTTTTGACATGTTCTGTGTACGAAGGTGAAGCTCAATTGCCTTCACCGCCCTCTGACGCACTGTTTCCATGGCCTCGATTTCCTGGGCGATTATTTTGGCAGAGCCACCCTCCACCTCAGCACTTCCCGTGACTAGTAAAGGCTCATCACCCTTAAGAAGATGCACAAAACTCTCAAATGTGTTTGGAAATACAACAACTTCCGTGGAACCCGTGGAATCTTCAAGGATCAAAATGGCCATCTTATCCCCTCGTTTGGTCCTTTTGATCTTGAGATTCTCTATGACACCGGCGACTTTCACCTCAGACTTATCTCTCACATTCGTAAACTCCTCAATGGTACAGGTAGCATATTCTTTTACCTCTGTCGCAAATCGTTCCAGGGGATGCCCGGTGATGTAGAATCCCAATGCTTCCTTTTCCTTTTTCAGTTTTTCCTTTTCATCCCACTCCTCTATTTCCGGAAGCACAAGAAGGCCGCGATCCCCTGTATTTCCATTGAGTGACGCGAACATATTCAATTGGTTCGGATCCTGAAAGGCTCCACAAAATCTAATCACCTCATCAAGGGCTCCATAGAGTCTGGCCCTATGAATGCCGGTAAAATCAAAGGCCCCGCATTGGATGAGGCCTTCGAGTACTCTACGATTGACTTTTGATCCGTCCACTCTCTGACAAAAGTCCAGCAGATCCGCAAACGTCCCATTCAGTGATCGCTCTTCGATGATGGACTCAACAGCCTTCAACCCTACGTTCTTTACCGCGGCCAGCCCGAATCGGATGGCTCCTTCTTTAACGGTAAAATCCGCCTGGCTCTCATTAAGATCCGGAGGTAAGATCTCAATGCCCATGTCACGGCATTCCGCAATGTTTTTTATAGTTTTGTCTTGATTCCCCATATCCTGGGTCAAGAGAGCAGCCATGAACTGGACGGGAAAGTGGGCCTTGAGGTAGGCGGTTTGGTAGGCAATCATGGCATAGGCCACAGAATGGGATTTATTGAAACCATAACCCCCGAATTTTTCTATGAGATCGAAAATTCGCTCGGCCTTTGTCCGATCCAGCCCTTTCTGAACGGCGCCTTCCAAAAAACGGGCCTTATGATCAGCCATCACACTTAGTTTCTTTTTGCCAATGGCCTTTCTCAGCTCATCGGCTTCGGCCAGGGAATAGCTGGCCAGGACTTGGGCTATCTTCATCACCTGTTCTTGGTAGAGGATCACACCGTAGGTCTCTTTCAGGATCGGCTCAAGTTCCGGGAACGAATACTTGATTTTGGTGAAGCCATGTTTACCCTGTATGAAGTCATCTACCATATTGCTTCCCAGGGGTCCGGGTCTATATAAGGCCACCAGGGCTATTAAATCCTCAAAGACCCCCGGTTTCAGTCTTCTGAGGAGTTCCTTCATTCCTGAGCTTTCCAATTGGAAGACACCGGTGGTCTTTCCTTCCTGGCAGAGGCGATATGTGGCATCATCGTCCAGGGGTATTTTGTCGATATCGATGTGCCGGCCAGAAGAGACCTGAATTAGGTTCAATGCCTGCCTTATGACCGTCAGGGTCTTTAAACCCAGAAAATCGAATTTGATCAGACCCAATTGCTCGATTTGAGACATGGTATATTGGGTCATGACCTCGTCGTTTGTCCCCTTAAAAAGGGGTAGATATTCCACAAGGGGTTTATCTGAAATCACCACGCCGGAAGCATGTGTGGAGGCGTGCCTTGAGAGACCTTCAAGGGATCGGGAGATCTTTATGAGTTTTCTTTCATTTTCCTGGCCCTTTTCAATCTTCTTTAGAGCGGGCTCTTCCTCAATAGCCTTTTCCAGGCTTACTTTTGGCCCTTCGGGGACGAGTTTGGCAATCTTGTCCACCTCGGCGTAAGGGATCCCCAGGGTGCGTCCAACATCTCTTATGGCGGCCTTTGCCTTCATAGTGCCGAAGGTGATGATTTGGCCCACGTTCTCTCTGCCGTATTTTTCGGTGACATATTTGATGACGTCATCTCTGCCGTTGATACAGAAATCAATATCAATGTCAGGCATGCTGATACGCCCTGGATTGAGGAACCTTTCGAAGAGGAGTCCATATTTGATCGGATCGATATTGGTGATTCGGAGAGCATAGGCCACCAAGGAGCCGGCCGCTGATCCTCGCCCCGGACCCACGGGAATATTCGAGCGCTGAGCGTAATCAATGAAGTCCGCCACGATCAGAAAGTAGCCTGAAAACCCCATATCTGTAATGACACTCAGCTCAAAGGCGAGTCTTTCCTCATATTCCTTCCGCAATTCCAGTGAAAGACCAGCTCCTTCTTCCACTTCCAACTGGGCGAGTCGTTCTTTGAGACCCTTTCGGGCCTCTTCCGAAAGCATATCATCAAGGCTTTTTTCCTTGGAGGCAGTGAATACCGGGTACTTGTATTGGCCGAATTCCATCATGTATTCGCAGCGACGAACAATGTCTATGGTGTTGCCAAGGGCTTCGCTGTAGTCCCCTGCACCGAGGGAATTGACCATCTCTTCCCGGGATTTGAAGAATAGTTCGTTGGTGGAAAACCTCATACGATTAGGGTCATCCACCATTTTGCCTGTTTGAATACAGAGGAGAACGTCATGGGCCTCTGAATCCTCTCTGTTGAGGTAGTGACAATCGTTTGTGGCTACCGGAGGGATGGAGAGTTCACGGGAGAATTCCTGTAGAACCCTATTCACTCTGGTCTGTTCAGGCATGGTGTTGGCCTGAACTTCGAGGTAGAAGCGGTTGTTGTCAAAGATGGAAGCCAACTCCATGGCTTCTTGCTTGGCCTCTTCGATGCGACCGGAGTTAATGAGGTAGGGGACGATCCCTTTAAGGCAGGCAGACAGGGCGATCAGGCCTCCATTGTACTCTTTCAAAAGCTCTTTATCGATCCGGGGATGGTAGTAAAATCCCTCCAAATGACCCAGGGTTACGAGTCGGCTTAGATTTTTGTATCCCAGTTGGTTCATCACCAAAAGGACAAGGTGATGAGCATTGGGGCCGCCATCCGTCGACGGGGCTCGGTCCTTGCGATGACCTGGAGCGACATAGACCTCGCAGCCCAAAATAGGTTGAATCCCAACCTTTGAGGCCTGATCAAAGAGCTGCACTGAACCGAACATATTCCCATGATCGGTAATAGCTACGGCTTCCATCCCAAAACTCTTGGCCTTTTCCAGTAGTTGTCTGATCCTAATTGCACCGTCTAACAGGCTGTATTCTGTATGCACGTGCAGTTGAACAAAAGATGAATCGTCAGTCACGTTAACTCCGATCTCCGTCTCTAAAACCACTTGCGCCCGACAGGTTTGTCAAGTCATTTTCGTTGTCATATTTCATCAGTTTCATACCACAAATCCTTAATCAGAAGAGCCAAAAAAAATAGGACCCTATTGACAAAGGCCAACGGATGTGGGCAGGTTGTCTTTAATGTCGGGGGTATGATACGGCATATAGCTATGGGCATCAAGCTCATTTTGGAATATTCTTGTAAAGAAAGGATGAGTCCAATAATCTCATCAAAGTCTCTCCCTAAGTTGCATAAAAAACATGACAAGGCCTTGTTTGCAGAGATAATGACCGTAATTCTTCGAAGACTAATAGGCGGCTCAGAGGATAAAAAAAGGTGAATTGCACAAATCTGGTAAACATGTCATGTTTTTTTTACCCTTCCAGCCTTCGCTGAAGCTTCGGCAAGGCAGGTCGGGAAAGTTTAGGATACCGCATCTCCTTCGTTATCGAGGATTCGCGGTATGTGACTACAGCTGACTTCGGCTGAGCTCAGTCGTAGCCCACCCTCGATGCCTTGAATCTTCCCGATAGGGGGATCTGCGAGCGGCTTCCTCAACTTTTGCAACGTTAAGGTCTTATCTATGATCAGGAAAGGACAGGAGAGGGGAGTTTTTATGCAGAAGGCGCGGAACAATTACTGGCGAGAGAGGTTTGAGAAACTCAAAACGGAGAATCAGGCGCTTAAGGAAAAACTAATTTCCTTAAAGAGAGAGAATAATGATCTCCAGAATGAGTTGAGAGGTAGAGACAGGTTGTTTGATTCTCTTCCCGCTGGAATCCTTCTCGAGCAAGAAGGGAGAATTGTTGCTGCCAACAGAGAGTTCCTTGAGGACTTGGCTTATCCCTCGGAGGAGGTTGTGGGTCATAGACTACTGGATTTCGTCCCCCCGGATTTGAAGAAGAAGGTGAGAGATCTGCACGATAAACGGCTTTCAGGAAAGAAGGTTCCGTCGCAATACGAATTGGATCTGCTCACAAAGGTCGGTGAAAGGAGGTGTTTTGAGGCAAGGGTTAGAAAGATCAGACATAATGGACGAAGAGCCTTTGTTACAAACCTGACCTTGCTTGAAAAGAGAAAAAGAGAGGAAAGAGAACAGATTGAGTCCAAAAAAAGGGAAGCCCTTATGACCATGGTTTTGGGAATAACCAAAAAGCTGGGTCAAGATGCTCTGGTTGTGAGTAGAGATATTCAACAAATCAAGGGAATGGTGAACTCTGAACCGGCAGCCCTGACAAGAACACTGGAACATATAGAATCTGTGTCAAAAGAGACGCTGCATACCATAGGTAAATTGAGGGGTCTTTCAGTGCCAAAGGATAACCCTTCGCGTGATGACCTTGTTGATTTGAGGAAGGCTGTCAAGTCAGCCGTATCGGTTGTTAATCCGGCAATAAAGGAGTTTATCGAGGCACATAAACAAGAAATCCGTTTTAAGACTTATCTTAGGTCTGTCCCTCCGGTTCAAGGAGATTCAGGTGAAATTCAGGATCTCATAGCCTGTTTAATCCTCAACGCCGTGGAGGCAATGCCCCGGGGAGGAGATCTCTATGTCACGATAGAAGAGAATGCCGGGTATGGCCATATCTATGTCCAGGATAGCGGGATCGGGATTTCCGAAACCATCAAAGATAGGGTATTGGATCCTTTTTTTACTACCAAAGGGAAAGATAGGCTTGGTTTGGGGCTCAGTCTATCCTATACGATCGTCGAAAGGCATAGAGGAGAAATGGAGTTCACATCGGAAAAAGGTCTGGGGACTACATTTGCCGTCAGATTTCCTACTGCTAGGGTAGATCAGGCATCAAAGAGTCGGATTTCTAAAAGAAGAGTAAAACATGCCCGCATTCTTATTATTGAGTCTGAGGAGATTCTGAATAGAATCTTGTTAGAGGTATTCTTAAGTAAAGGATACAGGGTTGTGGTAGCTGACAGCGTCCGGGAAGGGCTGTATCTACTAAAGAAGAAGAAATTTGATCTGATTCTTGTAGGCTCGGACATTGTGGAGATGAAGAGAGATGCTGTAATCCAGAAGATAAGGAAAATGAATGGAGATAAACCTATGGCACTCATCACCGACCGAATGGCTGAAGAGCCCCCCAAGCCTGAGGAGAGATCAGGGTTCGAACTGATCGTCACAAAACCTCTGGATATGAACAGGGTGTTGAGTGATATCGAAGCTGTTTTGAATGAGCATCTTGGACCTCGTTGATCGGTTGATTTATTGGGAGAAGAACTAGAGACATTGACTTTAGACACCGTAGTATCTCGTAACATAGTCTCTGAGACTCATACTTATAGCTTTTTTATGGAATTCTCGATCGGTTTGATATGAAATGCGGCATGGCCTATTCCCTCAAGACGATATCTCTAAGATTCAGTGGCGGTGATCTGCCCTTTGAGGGTTTGAGGGCCCTTTTCTCTCAAGCGAACTAACCATTTTGCCATAAGTCAATAAGCGTAAACCCTCAAAGGGTGGATCATAGGAAGTTCAATGGAATTTTTTCCGAGATATTACCTTTCGGGAATAGGCCATGCCGCATTTGGTATTTGGGTTATGAATACTTGATACAAGACACTCGTTCTAGTTTCGAGCAAAGAAATGGATTCCACTAAAGCACCTCTTGCCGACAGGATGAGGCCCAAGAAAATCGAGGACCTGGTGGGACAAGATCATCTGCTTAACCCCCGGTCCGCTCTGAGAAGAGCACTGGAGTCAGGTCATGTCTTTTCTGTTATCTTTTGGGGACCCCCTGGCTGCGGCAAGACCACACTGGCCAAACTCATTTCAGATTATTCACAGAATCCATTTCATGCCTTTTCTGCCGTGACCTCCGGGGTCAAGGAACTCCGGCAGGTTATAGAAACGGCAAAGGAGACCCGCCAGGTCTATGGAACCCCAACTATCCTGTTTGTGGATGAGATTCACCGTTTCAATAAGGCTCGCCAGGATGCCTTTTTGCCCCATGTAGAAAGTGGGCTCATCATTCTGATAGGTGCCACCACGCAGAATCCCTCTTTTGAAATCATACCCCCTTTGCTCTCCAGGGCTAGAGTCATGATCCTTCATCCATTAGAGAGGGAAGACCTTAAAACCATTCTACATCGTGCGATTCAAGATGAAAAGAATGGGCTGGGAAACTTGAAAGTGAAGGTCTCGTCGGAGGCCTTAGATCATATTATTGATCTGTCGTCGGGAGATGCGCGAGTGGCCCTTAATAATCTGGAAGCAGCTGTCCATTATCTCCTAGTAGATGGGGCCGGAGAGAACAGACTGGATTTAGGCAGCATAGAAAAGGCTCTCAACAAGAAGGCCCTTCCCTATGATAAAGATGGGGAAGAGCACTACAACCTGATCTCTGCACTTCACAAGAGTATGCGCGGGGGGGACGAGCAGGCATCTGTCTACTGGCTCTATAGAATGCTTGTGGCAGGGGAGGATCCCCTCTTTATCGGGAGAAGGATGATTCGTTTTGCCTCCGAAGATGTGGGTCTGGCCGATCCCAACGCCCTTCGAGTCGCCCTCGCCGCCTTTGAGGCCTGGGAAAAGGTGGGTCCTCCTGAGGCCGAACTAGCCCTGGCCGAGGCCGCGATCTATCTTGCATCCGCTCCTAAGAGTAATGCCCTTTATTTGGCCGAAAAGGCCGTGAAAAAGGAGATCGAGCTCTCAGGGCCCTTAGGAGTTCCCCTTCACATCAGAAACGCCCCTACCAGGCTGATGAAGAGGTTGGGGTATGGTCGAACATACCTCTATCCACATAGCTATCCGGGTGGATGGGTGGAACAGGAATATCTGCCGGAGCAAATGAAGACTCAAACCTTTTACCGACCAACAGATAGAGGGTTTGAGAAGGAGATCAGAAAGAGGATGGCCGATCGAAAGAAGAAGTCGGGGTGAGAATTTTTAGCCACATCGAAAGGACCTCAACACCATTCTCCTAGTGTCGTATCAAATATTCATATATTCACAAACTAAATTGATCCGTTGGGGCATGATCTATTCCCTTAAGACGATATCTATAGCGTCCAGCGGTGGTGATCTGCCCTTTGAGGGTTTAAGGGGCTGTTTTTTCAAGCGAATTAACCATTCTGCGGAAAGTCCATAGGCGTACCCCACGGGGAGAATCCCGGGGCATACTCCCTCAAAGGGCAGATCACAGGGGATTCAGTGGAATTTTTTGTGAGATATCGTCTTAAGGGAACAGACCATACCCCATTTGAATCTAAAACAGGCACTTATTGGGCTCCTTATGAGAATCTATGGGTGTAGTAAGGGAAATTCGTATTCAACTGAAGAGATGTGGCGGGATCTTTTCGGAGTGACTAGGCCGGGAACTTTGGAATCGATGAAAAGATTTCGCCACTTTACCCTAATATCTACTCTCGATCGTGAACACGAACACTAGGGGCAAACATGACTGCGAAAATCCTTGGATTTTCAACTTTTTCCATTCTTCTCCTTTACGTATGAACCCAGGGATTCTCCTGAGGAGCCACTTTTTGATTTAAGTTACTTCTGGGATACGACGCTAGCTATTCTTCAATTCTTTGACGCGGTTGATGATCAAATCGGCTGTCTCTTCAATCTGTTCATGGGTATTGCTCCTCCCGACGGTCAGTCGAAGGGTTCCCATCCCCACCTCAGGTGCTACGCCCATAGCAGATAGCACGTGGGAAAGGGCAACAGACCGATCATGGCATGCAGCCCCAGTGGATGCCATAACGATTGGCAATCCATCAAGGATCTTTTTTCCATCAATACCCGGAATGGAAACGTTGAGTGTGTTTGGGAGCCTTTCGGTGGGATGCCCATTTAGAACAAGACCATCTATCTTACCAAATAGCCGTTTCTCCAATTGGCCTCTCAAGTCTCTCATTCGCTCCATTTCTTCGTTAAGCCGTTCTCTTGCCAACTCACAGGCCACGCCCAGGCCTACGGAGAGCACGACATTTTCTGTGCCCGGCCTCCTTCCCATTTCCTGCCCTGCACCATGGATCAAGGGGCACAAGTCGCTTCCCCCCTCCCTGATGAATAGGGCACCTATGCCTTTAGGTCCGTAGAGTTTATGTCCCGCGACACTCAAAAAATTCACCCCCAGTTCATGGACATTCACATGGATTTTGCCCACCGCTTGGGCTGCATCCGTGTGAAAGGGAATGCCATGTTCTTTCGCTATTTGGGAGATTTCCTGAACAGGCTGCAAGGTCCCGGTTTCATTATTGGCCAACATGACGGATATTAAGCACGTATTAGACCTGATAGCCTGGAGAACGTCATCCGGGTTTACACGGCCAAATCGGTCCACCGAAAGGACTGTGACCTGAACACCCAGTTCCTCCAGAAATAGGGCAGGGTTCAGAATGGCGGGATGCTCTATGGCGGAGGTGATCAAATGAAAATCTTTAGGGCGTCTTAAGTCGATGATTCCCTTGAGGACTGCATTATTGGACTCTGTTCCTCCTGACGTGAATATCACCTCATGGTCTGCACAGCCCAGAAGCCGGGCTATCTGGTTCCGAGATTTCTCAAGCCTTTCCCTTGCCCTTGTTCCCAGAGTATAGGGACTGGAAGGATTACCGAATTCGTTTTCCAGAATAGGTATCATGGCCTCAACTGCCTCTGGAGCTATGGGTGTGGTGGCATTGTGATCCAGATAGATAAAGTGATCTGGTTCTTGGTTCATAGGTCTTCTCCCTTAACAGTTCAACAGTCCGGATCATGGAGAACTGTACCGGCTTTTCATATGAAGCTGTGAGATCTTATACAATATCGAATAAAATGACAATTCGATATTCCCAGGTTTTTCCAATGCCTATGGTTGTCAGCTTGCTGGGTGATCGGGTAGAACTGCTGAGGGACTTTGTTTAATTTCAAGACGTATGTTAAAATAGACCGAGAGTACAGTGTGATTCAGGGTTTGCAGCAGGTTACCGAGGTTTCATTTCGGCTGAGCTGAGTCGCAGCCCACCCTTGACGCCGGGGATCCCCCCGATGAGCGGGCCCTGTAACGATATCCTCGGCTTTTGCGACATGATGGTAAAGGAGTGATCTACACATGGATCGTGCTGAGGAGATAAAGTCTTTCTATCTGAACCACCTTCCCGGAGCAAAGATCGAGGGCAATCTGCTCAAAGCTCCATGCCCATTTTGCTCGATTGATGCAATAAAAGCCCCTGGGACAATGGTCGCCTATCTCGACCCGAGTAGTCTCTTCATGGGCTATTTTCGATGCCTGAACAGATGCATACAGGGAGGGTTCGCTCCTTATTTTGCCAGGATGATGGGAATAGCACCCCAGCTTGTTCCAGGATACGATCCAGATCGAGAGCCTTATGTACAGCAGACTATCCTCCCAACCAAGAATCTAAATCAAGAAATCAGAAAGTTTAGATCTCTTATGAGTGAGACTGAATATGCCCGTTTCAAGGCATTTGGCATATCAAAGGCCACGGTTGATGAAATGAAGATAGGGTACAACGGTCGGTATCTGGTGTATCCTTATGTATTAGATGATGGGAACTGCTATGCCGCGCGATGCGTCTTACCTGAGAGGGAGGAGGATAGTTTCTGGCACGGAGATGAGACGTTTTTTTCAGGAGAGTTTCGAATATTCAATGTGCAAGAGATTGAACGATGCGAAGACGGAGCCCTCTTTATCGCTGATGGAGAGAATCATCTTCTAACCCTAAAGGAGTTGGGTTTTCCTGGCATTTGTCTCCCATCAGTGGCTGACCTGGAGTTTGTCAGCCAGGAGAGGCTGGCTTTTGTCATGCATGTCCTTCTTGTAGTGACTCATACTCCGGAGGCCCAGCTTGCTGCGCGATCTTTGGCCACCAGATTGGGCTTTAAGTCCAGAATTCTGAAATGGCCGTCACAGCTAAATCGAGGCTACACCCTCTGTGACTTGGCAAGAGACAAGGGAGAAGGACTCAGGTCCACCGTGATTTCCATGTTAAGGACCTCAAAGGCCTTTTCCCCGTTCTCCTCCCCTGAGAAGGAACATCATCGGTTTACAGATTCAATCGAGCGTGAAAAGGGGAAGGCCCTTCTTGGATTGAGCTGTGGATTCATTAAGATGGATGAAGCTCTCAGTGGCCTTCGCGGTATTAACATCATGGGTGGACAGCCCAAGGCGGGGAAATCCTGTTTTTTTATCCAAGTCTCTACAGAGATGGCCAGACGGAAGATACCTGTTATTTATTATGATTTCGAGAATGGTCGCCAGAAAATCTATACAAGAACTCTATGCCGTTTGAGTAAGCTTTCTGAGAAAGAGATCAGGCAGATAGATCTGAAAGGGGAGTCGGCAGAGAAACTGGATGCTGCGTACCGAGAACTCAAAGATATGCTCCCTTATTTTCGAGTGGTGACAGACAGAAAGCTTGGCCCGGATATCATGAGGAGGCAGATCGAATTTCTGCAGAATGAAACCCACAAAGATCATACGCTTGTCGTAGTGGACAGTCTCCATAAGCTCCCCTTTAAGAACCTTTCGGAGCGCAGGGCCGGCATCGATGAATGGCTTCGTCACATGGAGGCCATCAGGGATGAACACAATGTCTCCTTTCTTGTAATTTCCGAGCTGTCTCGGAGCGAAGGGGGGAGTTATAGTGAGACACCGAGTCTGGGCTCCTTCAAAGAGTCAGGGGACATTGAATACAGTGCGGACAATGCCATGATCCTTGCACCTCACTGGGATCCTTTGGCTCCAATCTCTTCGGAAGAGAAGAGAAGTGTCCTGTGGCTAGTGGCGAGCCGGGAAAACAGCCCGGGGAGAGTTGCCGATTACATTTTGGAATACCCGTTCTGGGGATTTAGGGAGGAATGAGTATTCCAATTCCATACCTCGTTCTTGACTTAGGGCTTTATGAAGCGTCCTGGTCATCCCTTTGATCCTTCCGCTCCTATCTCTCTTGACCCTTCATAACAAGGAATTTTCTGAACTCCAATTCCTACTCAGATGCACAGGATGGACTGCAGAGATCTTCAAAAGGTATCAAGGGTAGTAAGGTCATAAAGTTTGAATCCATTCATACTTTATATAAAGGGTAAAAGAATTGACAGAGCGGTGCCTATTTAATACAATCCTTAAGCTTTTAAGATCAAGATGATGAATCTCCTAACCCGGCTTCGTCGTCTCGCTGAAACGGGTGAAGGGCGTGTTAAATAGTAGAAGAAGCAGGTTTATAAGATGCTTTGACATGGAAAAGGTTTGAGGGTGTCGGTTTTCCGTATCAAGAGGGAAAGATATATGCCATGACAAAAGAAGACGAACGAAGGGATGCACCGAGAGCGCCCTCTCGCTTGGAGGTAGAAGTATGGGGCTCCTCAGGAGAAAACGAGATTACGGACCTTAGTGTAACTGGGGCCTTCATTTATACGGACACTTCTTCTCAATTCAAACCTGATGATGAAGTTGACATCGTATTGAAGTTTCCTACAGAGGATGAGGCCATGTTAGTAAAAGGTCGGGTCAAGCGAATTACGGGAAGGGGTGTAGGGATCGAGTTTTTGAAACTGACGAGCGAGTACATCAATGTCATAGCGAAGTACTACAGGAGTCTGAGGCGCGCCAAACCGCCAGAGGACACCTGAAAAGGCTGTGGGGTGTTAAGGAATTGGGCGACCCATTTTTTCGCAAAGTGAGGAGCCGTGTCGAGCCGGTGTAAGGCCACCCCGGATTATTCCGTTCATGGAAAGGAGCAGCTAATGAACCAAAATTCAGCCAAGGAATCTGGTCAGATTTCTTTGGAACTAACCGAAGATATGCTGGAAGTTTCAGAGTCAGATGAGGGCTTGGAATCCCGAAGGGGCCGAAATGGTAGCAGATCTTTACATCTGCCAACCATTGTCGCAAGTGCCGGGGTTTTCATACTGGCTGTTATTCTTATTGTGGCATGGGTCAACTCCGATAAAAAGAGCACAAACGTAGAGCTGAATACCCTGAAGCTGAAGATCAATATGCTGGAGGGGAGGCTGAGTCACCTTGAAAAGGAGATCCCTGAACTTCAGGCATCTGTGACCAAGGGACAGGAACCTCAGGTTTTCCTTACACAACGGCTGAATGAACTTTCCCTACAGGTCAATCAACTGGAAAACCAGGTGAGTTCAGCTGCTGGGGGTGTGAGAGGTTCGGGTTCGGTTCAGCCTAAGCGGCTGATACAAGACAATGAGCGCTATCACGAAGTAAAGCCTGGTGAGACACTCTACAGGATTGCCAAAACATACGGTTTATCAGTGGATGAACTGTGTCGTCTCAACGATATATCTCCAGATGAAATCGGTGATATTCAACCAGGTCAAAGACTCTTGGTTTCCCCAAAGGATTAGTTGTAAAGTCTCTCCTTGCGGTCACTTTTCTCATACGCCTTTCCTTTTGACACCCGAGAAGGATTTTTATATAGTCGAGACTCTCGAAATGGCTACATGCAAGATTCTGCTCCTACTAAACTAATAATCACTCTTATCTTCTTGGGTTAACGGGTTGTCCTCTGAAATCGTACCCGTTCTTAAGCAGAACATCCTTATATGAGGGACTCTTGCGAGGTTGAAGATTGATCCAAGTAAAAGTCCACACAATCCTAAACTTGAAAAAGATCCTCGGGCGAGGAGACATCGATCTCACCGTGAATGACGGAAGCACAGTTAAGGACGTGATCATGACTATGGTTGAGACCTATGGCAAGCCTTTAGCTTCCGAGCTATTTGACTCGGAGAACAGTCTTTTTCCCTATATTCGCCTGATGGTGAACGGCCGTGATATCGCATTCCTTGAAAAAAAGATGGAGACAGCGCTCCAAGAAGGTGACGAAATCCTAATCCTTCCTCCTGTGGGTGGAGGATGAATCGGTTTCAGATTATTCGTTCAATGTCACTAGTGCCTAGCATCATGATTCCTGAGACTTATATTCAGGGTTTTTGATGGACCACTCGATTGTTTGAATGTGTAATTCGGCAAGGACTATTCCCTCAAGACGATATCTATAGGGACCCGTGGTGGTGATCTGAACTTTGAGGGTTTGAGAGGATGATTCTTCCAAGCGAGCCATACATTCTGCCGCGGGTTCTGGGGGGTACCCCCCGGGGCGCACCCTGGGGCATTCCCCCTCAAAGCTCAAATCACTGCAGGGTTCAGTGGAATTTCTTTTTGAGATATCGTCTTGAGGGAACAGCCCATGCCTCATCTTTTACTTGATCCGTGAATATACGATACAGAGCACTAGCTATTCGCGGCAACGCTGAGACGAGGCGATAAAATCCTATGGGAAATAAAGTGTGGTCAGACGAGAAGGGAGCTGGCCTGGGTCGAATTGAAGGAGAATACAAAAAAGATTAACGGGGAGGAGGTTAAATGTGAAACTGGAAGAAAAAGTGGCCATTATTACGGGCGCGGCCCAAGGGATCGGCGCGGCATTGGCCGTCGGCTTTGCACAGGAGGGGGCAAAATTGGTCATTGCCGATATTTTGGATGAAAAACGGGCCGTGGCGGACGTGGAAAAGGCGGGCAGTGAGGCCATATTCGTGAAAACGGACGTGACCAAGCAGGAAGAGTGTGATTCCCTGGCCAAGGCAGCTGTTGCCCGGTTCGGGACCATCGATATCCTTGTGAACAACGCCGCGATATTCGGTGATATAGTGATGAAGCCTTTTACCGATGTGAGTGATGAAGAGTGGGATCGATTGATGGCTGTTAATGTCAAGGGTGCCTTTCACTGCTGCAAGTCTGTCTTTCCCTACATGAAGAAGAAGGGCGGCAAGATCATCAACATCTCCTCGGCTTCCATTATGGAGGGTGTTCCATTCGCGCCCCATTATGTGGCCTCCAAAGGAGCGATCATGGCCTTTACCCGTGCCATGGCAAGAGAGTTGGGGGATCACAAAATCAACGTCAATTCCATTGCACCTGGTTTCACCCATTCGGAAGGTGGCGATAGATTCGACCGCAACAAGGCGGTTCCCATCCCGCTACTTGAAGAGCTTCAACTTGAGCAGAGATGCATAAAGAGGGCAGCTGTTCCGGAAGACCTTGTGGGAACGGCCGTATTCCTGGCCAGTAACATGAGTGACTACATATCCGGACAACTCATTGTCCATGACGGTGGCTTGTCAATGCATTAGATCATTGCACTTTGAGGTTTCCCGGCGTCGGCGGAAACCGCTCGTGTCTTTTGGGTAACGGAACTGAAAAGAAACCCCCATGCCCCACGCCACGTATCATAGGATTTACCCAGATTAATGAGAGTTATGCTGGGATGAAACACCAAATAACCTTAGATTGAGACTTGCTCTGCAATCAAGTCACACCAAAGATGGAGGGATGCCATGTATCAAGGAGGATATACGGGAAAAATTCTGCGGATTAATCTGGAGAATCAAACCGCAAAGGTCGAGGAAACGCCTGAACAGATGGCAACAGATTTCATAGGAGGCACTGGATTCGGAATAAAACTCCTATTTGATGAGGTAAAAGCCGGTACAGATCCTCTGGGGCCTGACAACAAACTGATTTTCGCCTCCGGACCTCTTTCGGGGACCAACGTCCCCTGCACCAGCCGGATGTCGGTGACCAGCAGATCTCCCCTGACAGGAGCAGTGGGCATGGCGTTGTCAGGAGGTCATTTCCCCGTTGAACTCAAATGGGCGGGGTATGACGCCATGATCATAGAGGGGAAATCTGAAGAACCGGTCTATGTCTCGATCAAGGACGGGGATGTCAAGTTTCGGAGCGCAAAGAAGTTGTGGGGGATGAAGACTACGGACACCCAGCAGATCATCAAGAACGATCTCCATGATCAGAACGTCAGAGTGGCCTGCATCGGTCCGGCCGGAGAAAATCAGATAAAGATTGCTTCCATCATCAACGAATGGAGGGCGGTGGGTCGTAAGGGCCTGGGTGCGGTGATGGGTTCCAAGAATCTTAAGGCGATTGCCATTCGGGGAACAGAAAAAGTCGCTGTGGCAGACAAGGAGAAGCTCAAGGCCGCCAGGAAGGTGTTCACTGAAGCCATGAAGGAAAGCGAGGTTCTCTACCCTGTTTTTTCAAACACAGGAACCCCGATGGTGGTGGATGCTACCAGCGGCATCGGAATCTTTCCTACCCGGAATTACACGACAACGGGGGAATATAACGCGGCGGAAACGTTGGGTGTCGAGGTACAGATGACCCGAAATGTGGGATCAAAGCCCTGTTATGGATGCCCGGTAGGATGCAGCCAGTTGAAGCTGGCCAAGACAGGGGTTTATGAAGGGATACTCACTGAAGGGCCCGAGTTTGAGACGATGTATTCATATGGCGGTGTCACAGGGGTTGACAATATAGATGCGGTGATTGCCGCGGATCGTCTGGCTGATGAACTGGGATTGGACACCATTTCTTCCGGTGTATCCATCGCATTTGCCATGGAGCTTTATGAGAAGGGTATCCTGACCAAGGAAGATACGGGTGGCATAGAACTCAATTTCGGCAACGATGAGGCGATGATCCGTATTCTGAAACAGATGGCCTATCGCCAGGGGATCGGGGGGTTGCTTGCCGACGGGACCAAAGCCGCGGCGGAGAAGATCGGCAAAGGTTCTGAAAAATACGCCATGCATGTCAAAGGACTGGAGCTTCCCGCCTATGATGTGCGGGGGGCCAAGGCCCATGGTCTCAACTATGCCACGTCGTATACCGGAGCGGACCATTGCCGGGGCTATGCCTTTCAGGAAATCTTCGGCATTCCGGTCCCCCATGAAGTGGACCGGTTTGCGGCTGAAGGGAAAGGCAAATTGACCAAGTGGAACCAGGATATGCGTACGGCCACCACCGACGCTCCTGGTATGTGCGCCTTTCTTTTCGACATGGCTGTTGTCGGGATTGCAGCCCAGAACACGGCGTCTTTGTTGGAGGCGGTTACCGGTCTTACCTTCACCCCGGATGATATTCTGGTGGTCGGCGAGCGTATCAATAATCTCGCGCACGCGTTCAACGTGCGGGAAGGCTTCACCCGTGCCGACGACACATTGCCGGAGAGAATATTAACGGAACCACTTAAAGGTGGGGCCTCTAAAGGGCATTACATTAGTAGGGATGAACTCGACTTGATGTTAGATGAGTACTATGCTGCAAGGGGCTGGGACGTGGCGACAGGTGCTCCAAGCAGAGAAAAGCTTGTCGAACTTGGTATTGAATATGTGGCAGATCAACTGACTTAGTTGAGACCTTTGAAAAACGCCCCCTTTTGCCCAATTTCGGCGTCAGGCTCAAATTCTAATCCTCGAAATACTTTTAAGGTATTCCTGGCTGTCCCGATGAAAATCGGGAGGGTTAGGATTTTCGCCTTCCTTGACCTTGAACAAATTTGAGCATTTTTCAAAGGTCTCTAGTTGTGAATTGGGCCCACCACCTCTGGCCGTGGACTCAGAATCGAAGAAAAGATTTCATCACCATTCTTTCGCTGTTCAACTGATACGAAACCTCAAATTATTGTGTACTCATTAACCGGACGAACCAAATGACTTTATTAGAAAAACAGAATCCCCACGTATCCAACAAAGCTATCATCGGGTCTGATGTCATAGCTCGTCGAATAGATCAGCTTCTTTCCCTCTTGGGCGCCCAGGCTTTTGGCGGCGGAAATGGCCGCAGCCACGGCTCCTGAGCAGCATGCATTATGATTCTTTAATGACTCCTCTACAATCCCTTCAGCGTCCATTGCCATCATGAGATCCACGACACGTTTGTCGTTCTCGTTCTTGACCCAGTCAACGGCTTCCCGGCCTACGCCTTTGGGAGTGTGCCCGTAATTGTATCCATAGTGGGTCAGATCGGTGGATCCTAAAATCAAGATCTTTCGGCCCATACTCTGCGAAATCTCGGCTACTCTCCTGCCAATCTTGAGGGAAGGGAGTGCAGGAGGCGTGCCGACGGGCAGTATTTTTGTGTTTGGGAAAAAGTATTTGATGAAGGGCAATTGCACTTCAACAGTGTTGTCTTGTTCGTAATAGGAAGGGGTCTCCACGACAAACGGGAATTCTGAGATCAAGCTATCAGCCAACTCATCATC
Organism: uncultured Desulfobacteraceae bacterium; assembly: GCA_964520425.1. Taxonomy (GTDB): domain Bacteria; phylum Desulfobacterota; class DSM-4660; order Desulfatiglandales; family HGW-15; genus JAFGFY01. The sequence continues at coordinate 23,329 of CAZFMX010000005.1, read as the reverse complement.
AATCTCCAGGTCCCCAAGGGGTGTTGCCCATAAGCCTTCACGCATGATGTAGTTCTTGCTGCCTGGATGAAGGTGTCTTCCAAAAATGACAATGGTATCAGGCGTGCTATCGTTCTTGAGGCACTGAATCACATTACAGGCGATTTTTCCTGAAAAGTACCATCCGGCATGGGGGACAATACCTCCTATCCCTCCTTTTTCTGCATTCGGACAGGGGATAGGGTGCTCCACGAATGCCTCGATTTCCCTCTTGCAGTCCGACTCATTCCCGGGATACCAACTCCCCGCAAAATCAGATCTTCTTACGTCCATTCAATCCACCTCCCTTTTAGTGTCGTGTCTCAGAATTTATAAATCCTGCTGCACAGATTCAAAGGGGACATGGGGGTCTCTTTTCAGTTCCAACACCCAAAAGACGCCTGAGCCCCTAACCGCCCCCAAAGAGGACAACGTTCGGTGGACAGGCACAAGGGATGCCCGTCGCTGTGGGTACATTGTTCGTGGGGCTGCTTCATAATATGCAAAATTATGGTGCCGTTCCACGACCTCTGGATAGATGGTGGTGGAACTGAAAAGAGGCCCCCATGTCCCCTTTGAGTTTGTGCAGCAGGTACTTATTATTCAAGTTAATTCTGAGACACGACACTGCTATGAAACGGGCTTTTGTCAACAATAAAATGATTATTTTGTTAGGCCATAATTGACTTTTTCGTATTAAGAAAAGGAGGTGGGGCTTCTTCGACGGTGAATCAAACTGCTATACGTGGGTTGGTTACCATGATTATTCATCATTCGTCCGGAGTCCTCTCATTCTAGCGATCGTGAGTAAGGGGCAAGGAACCCCTTTCACATAGTGTCGTCGAGTATCTCCTGACGTGCCCCACGAACTCCTTTGTTTAATAGTTTTGAGGTGTTAGATTTTCTTCCTGTGCTTTTTGATCAAAATTCTTTTGATCGAAAATCACAGGCCTCTATACGTTAACGGCTTGAGGTTGCATCATGGCCCAAATAAAGCCTACCAACTCTCTGGCAATGGCGGTTAGGGCGACGGGTCTGATCTTTCCTTTCATGGTCAAGGCCCAATAGCGTTTATGTAAGCGTTTTAAACACTTAACAGCGATAGCTGCACTGTGAGGATCCACTTGCGAAAGATCGGCCTTCATCACATAACTGATTTGGGGCTTCTTTACATAATGTTGTACGCATTCTATCAGCAGACTCCGACAGCGAGGGTTGCCAGTTTTGGTAATGGGGCCCCCTCTTTGTTTATCTCCAGAAGAGTGTTCCGATGGAAGTAATCCCAAGAAGGCCATCAATGCTCCAGGGTTCGGAAACCGACGAAAATCGGTGATTTCCGTAATCAACAACATGGCCGATAGGGTACCAATACCTTTGAGGGCCCGCAGCTTTTTTACTGCTGGTTCATAGAGATCAGACTTGGCAATCTGCTCAATCTGCTGGTCAAAAGATTTTATGCGGCTTTGGATATAATCCAAATGAGCCAAATGCTCATCAAGGACAATCTGGAGATATTCATTGGGCATCTTCAACTCCCAAAGCCACTTGCGATGTTGAAACGTCCATTTGCTAAGGGACCAACGAAGACCCTGAGAAAGCAACAAGGAATTGATCTGTTGCTTCGCTCTTTTCTCAGCCTCTTTGAACGCTGATCGGCAACGAATGAGGTTTCTGACCGATTCCTCCTCTTCGGTGGGCAGATGAACAATGCTCAGGGTTCCGTTAGCATAATTTTGGGCCAGATCCCGGGCATCCCGAAAGTCATTCTTACGACGATCTCCGCGCTTTTTAGGAAGTGAGGAAGGGGCAATGACCTCGCAGTCGTAGCCCCAGGATTTCATCTTTCTTTGAAAGTAATATCCGCTTGAAGAGGCTTCATAGCAGGCCTTTATCCTAAATTGGGCTGACAGCTTCTTCATATACTTTCTAATAATCTTGTCCTCATTCCGCATGCGAACGGTCTCGTGAATCTTCTCATTGTTTTCCGCACATACTGCAATTGTAAGAGTATTTTGATGGTAATCGATTCCAACATAGACTATCTTTTTCATGGGCTGCTCCTCCTTAAATGAGTTTCTTTCTTTAGGGTGTGTTGTATCACACCCTGGAGCAGCCCGTTTCATATAATCTAGATCGGTCCAATCAGTTATAGGTGTAAGGGTGAAGTTCATAAATTTCCGAAATCTAAAGACGGGACAACCCACAGTTACTTGTGAAAAAAAGGCTCTTTTGCTACTATACAAAAGTCCTCCGAATTATCAATCAGGAAATGAGTATACGGTGTCTATTTCCGTAATGCCGATCGATCAGCCCATTGAAGATGCAGTACCGGAGCTTACGTCTTGTAATCCAGGAAGGAGAACAGACAGGAATGAATAATGATCTCATATTGAGAATCATCTGGGTGGTGCCCATTGTCTTTTCAATCGTCCTTCATGAAGTAGCACACGGATGGATGGCTTACAGGCTCGGGGACACTACAGCCAAGGACATGGGAAGACTCACTCTTAACCCCATTCCCCACATCGATATAATGGGGACAGTCATTTTGCCGCTTGTGATGCTTTTTCTCAGAAAACCTGTTTTTGGTTGGGCTAAGCCTGTCCCTTTTAATCCTCACAATTTTCACCAACATATTGACATAAGAAAGGGAACCATGTGGGTCGCGTTGGCAGGCCCCGGGTCGAATCTCACCCTCGCCCTTATTTTCTCATTTGTTGTGGTCCTAGTGAATAAGTTTGTGCCCTCATCCCTTGTAGTTGTCTATGTTCTTCTTTCTGAACTGGCTAAAGCGGTTATCTACCTGAACTTGTTTCTTGCTTTTCTGAATCTCATCCCTATCCCTCCTTTGGACGGCAGCAAAGTCGTTATGAGATTCCTTCCGACAAAATACTATAATCTCTACCTTCGGCTTGAACGTTACGGAATGATCATCCTGATCGTCCTCCTCGTATCAGGAGGATTGTCCAATCTTGTTTTAGGGCCGGTTGATTTCTTCTATAAAATTTTTCTCTGGCTTCCGAGATTCTTGTTCAATGAGCTGTGAATAGCTGGGAGAACCATCCATGGACCTAACGACATCAAAATCCGGATAGAGTCCACTCACTTCCTATCTCCTCTCCCTCACTTTTCCCTTAATCCTATTGATGTGCCCACGACCTAGGCCTTTGACTTCGCACCCCAGCTCGAAATACCTCTCGATTTTGGCATCATCGAGAATTCCAAAACAGTCGACGATGGCTATGGGACCTCCCGCCATTTTTACGACTTCATTAGGGTCCAGATCCAAGTATGGTGCATGTCGCACTGCCATGACAACGGCATCGCAACCCTCTAATGCCTCCTTCAGGTCTTTTGACATCTTGAACTCGCTCAAATGCCCCTGATTACGAAAAAAGCGTGACCAACTGGTTCCTATTGCAGGGTAAGTCTCCTGGCTTTCAAGCTCCCACCAGTGCTCTACATAGGGATCGTGGGCCTTTACTTCAGCACCCATCTCGGTCAGCTTACGAATAATGACTTCCGAGCCGCTGTAACGGGTATCACCAACATCTTCACGGTACGAGACTCCAAGTATTGTGATCTGGGATGCAGCGACCATCTGCCCCATATTCCTGAGAGCATCTCTAATAAGTTGCGCTACATGAAGACCCCGTGTATCATTGATATTGATAGCCTCTGGAGTTATCTTGAAGATATCATTCTCAAAGCCCATCAGGTGTTTATAAGCCCAGAGTCCTAGTCCGCCGTCCTTTGGCAGGCAGTATCCACCTATGCCCGGACCGGGAAAGATAATATTGTCATGTGTGGGCCTAACCTTGATGGCCTGAATGACCTTGAGGAGGTCTACACCGTTGGTTTCAGCAAATAGACTCCACTCATGTAAGAAGGCAAGGATTGTGGCCCGGTAGCTGTTTTCGACAATCTTACATGTCTCGCTTTCAACCGGTTTGTCGAGGACCGTAAGAGGATATTCCTCCACGTTTAAGACTTCTGAAAGGAACTTGGTTACCCTTTTCCTGCTCTCATCATTAATACCACTACAGACACGCCAGAAGTCTCGAACCGATCTGACATACTCTTTACCCGGCATTACTCTTTCATAGCTATGCGCGAGTAACGGTTCTTCTTTGATACCCCTCTTTTGAAATGCCTTTTTGATATGGGGGTAGGCTATGTATTCAGTCGTACCTGGTGGGACAGTCGTTTCAATCAAAACCAGGCACTTGGGATCGATCTTCTCTCCGATTATCTTGAAACTATCTTCCAATGCGCTGATTTCAGCATGACCTGTCCTAAGGTTTCCCAAATCCTGTTTAAGAAAATCGCATTGGACATCCACGACCAATACATCGGCCAGTTTAAGAGCATCATAGGTAAAAGTAGCACTCATACTCTTTTTCTCTTTCACACAGCGCTCGATCATAGGAGCGACCTCAGGGTCTTCTGCTTTTACAGGAGAAATCCCGCGGTTAAACAGAGGGATCTTCCAGTAACTGCGATTACTGGGACGCTGCATGCCGATAACATATTTTCCAGGTTTCCCGGTGGACTTATCCACCGAATCTGCCACAACGCCAGCCATTACCGCACCGACGAATCCTAGACCCATCACAACAACGATCTCTTTACCGGCCTTCCTCTGCTCCTCGACAAGTTTTTCTAGTTTGAGGATCTCTTTCCTGTATTCTTCATCATCCGGTAGTTTGAACTTTTCGCCTGCGGGACTGATTGAATATTCCATATGATTCTCCTTTCAAATGCATTCCATTATAACACTAATATTGAATTTTCCTCAAACATTTGTACATGGCGCGATGGAACAGTCATGCGTTTTTTCTTGCGAACCAGAATTCATGATTTCATTTATATTGATGAGACTTAGAAAAAGATCAAAGAGGATTTCAAATGAATTCCTAGCGGGGGATTATTCGGGGACCAAGATCTGTAAATCCTTGACATCTGAAACCTTGGGATTGACACCTGTAATCGAAAACTAATACACTGTCGTAGACTTTCATTCCAAAAAGTCACCGAATTGTGTCCCAAGAATATACCTCAGAGGAGAGAAGCAAAGATAACATAATGAATGCACATGAAGTAAAAAGAATTATCAAAGAGTTTGCCGGAATAAGAAAAGACGCGGGAAAAGACGAAGCAGCGCTTTTGGAGGTAGCCCTTTTTGTTGAAGAGATCTTTGGATTTGTCCTGACAGATGAAGAGATCTCTGAGTATAACCTTGGAACACACGAGAAGACTGAAAAGTTCGTGCTCAAAAAGTTGAACATGGAGTAAGTATGTGTGGAATCTGTGGAATAGTCAATATCGGCGACAGTCCTCCACCTGATTCGGACCTCCTTATTCGAATGATGGGAAGACTTAAACACCGCGGGCCTGACTCCAGCGGTTATTATCGTGATCCTCAGGTCGCGCTGGGACACACGCGTCTTGCCATAATAGACCTTGAGACTGGTGCCCAGCCTTTGTCTAATGAAGATGAAACCATCTGGATTACTTTTAATGGTGAGATATTCAACTATCTTGAACTCGCTACAGAATTGCATGGGTTGGGACATCAATTCAAGACAAAAAGTGATACTGAGGTCATCGTACATGCCTATGAAGAATGGGGGACTTCATGTTTTGAGCGATTTAACGGCCAATGGGCGATTGCCCTATGGGACAAAGCAAGAAACAGCGTAATCCTCTCCCGTGACCGTCTCGGAATTCGGCCCCTCTACTATACGCAATGTGAAAATAAACTCCTGTTCGCCTCAGAGGTCAAATCTCTATTTGCCTGCAGAGACGTCAAACGGGAGTTTGATCCCGCGGGTCTCTCAGAGATCTTTACTTTCTGGAGTCCCATAGCCCCGAGAACAGCCTTTAAATGCATAGAGGAACTGAAGCCTGGTCACTTTGCGATACTGACCAATGGAAGCTTAAGGTCTGAGCCCTATTGGTCCATTCGCTTTCCCTTGTCGAATGATGCAGAAGGATTGAATGAGCAGGAGAATGCTGACCGTCTAGGGAAGTATTTAATACAAGCCTCCCAGTTGCGTTTCACGAGAAGCGATGTACCTGTTGGGGCCTATCTGTCCGGCGGGATTGATTCATCAATCACATCTTCCATTGTCGCGAAATACACCCAAGCTCCTCTAAGAACCTTTTCCATACGTTTCGCTGATCCTGAATTTGATGAAGGGAATTATCAAAGGGAGATGGTTAACAGGCTTGGCGCTGAACACAGGGATGTCCGTATCTCACAGGAAGATATCGGAGAAGTATTTCCCCATGTGATATGGCATACGGAACGTCCGATCCTGCGAACAGCACCGGCCCCATTGTTCCTTCTTTCAAAGCTCGTGCGTGAATCTGGATACAAGGTTGTGGTCACAGGAGAAGGAGCGGATGAAGTGCTCGCAGGATACGATATTTTCCGCGAGGCCAGGGTTCGTCTATTCCTTGCCAGAAATCTCCAGTCTGCAAAAAGGGCAAATATCATATTACGGCTTTACCCATGGATGGCTCGATCTCCTGGCAAGGCCCCGGCATTTGCCCGGGCCTTTTTCGGGAAAAGTCTTAATCCTGCGGACCCAGCGCTTTCACACCGCCCACGATGGGATACGACATCATCAATCAAACTCATGCTCAATCCGGATCTACACGCGGAAATAGAAAAGAAGAACGTGGAAAAGGACATAATATCCCTAATGCCGGATGCTCATGAAATGTGGGATCCTTTATGCAGAGCCCAGTGGCTGGAGATGATCTCATTGCTATCAGGATACATTCTCTCGGCTCAGGGGGACAGGATGTTGATGGCCAATTCAGTGGAAGGTCGATTCCCCTTTCTTGACTGTGAACTCGTTGACTTTGCCAACCAGCTTCCTCCAAGACATAAACTTCTCGGCCTTGATGAAAAGCATCTTTTAAAAATCGCCTTTAAGGATATCATCCCTGATCCCATATTAAATCGTCCCAAAAAGCCTTACAGGGCACCGGATGCGGCAAGCTTTTTTCATGGAAATAGTATAGACTGGGTGGATGATCTAACAAGTGAAGCCAAATTGAAGAAAGCGAACATCTTTTTACCCAAACAGGCCTCAGGACTTGTATCCAAATGCCGAAAGGTAAAAGGACTCAAGATGAGTAACACTGACAATATGCGCATAACAGCCATCCTTTCAACCATGCTTGTACATCATCATTATATAGAGCAGAATGGTAAAGGTGGCTGTGACGAGATTCCTGCTGAACCCATAACCATTATAGATCGCGTCCAGCCGGATGCTACTGGAAATAGGAAAAGGTAAAAATGAAGCTGAATATAAGACCCTGATTAATACTCTTGACTTCAACTGGCTGCAGAATTTCCGAAACGAGGGACTCATGTCGTGTCCCAGAAATCACTTACATTATCATGAACATATTCTGTGACATCTTTATGGATCTGTTTTCAGGCACTCTTTTATGTAAGTTTCTTTTGGGACACGACACTAGGAGATAAGGACAGGTTCACGCAGGATATGCTCTATGGCCGTGTGGGCTACTGAGACGAGTTCGGGGTGGGATTTCTTTAGGTTTGTCGCCTGCCGCAAGTGGTCTGCCGTCCTTAGAATCAGAGAGGCCATATCCCCTTCGTCTACAGGAATATAGGATAAAAGCCTTTCCCACGGCACTCCTTTGGCCCATAAAAACAGGGCTGCCGCGGGCCAAAAGAGGATCGGAGGGTTTTCAAATCCCCGCTTTGCTTTCAGCGTTCTGATCTCTTGGATCGATTCGATCACGTTGCTAAAGGCATCTTCGCAATTCTTCAGGTCCATGGGACTTTGGGTCAGAAGCTCCACTTCCTGGACCCGATCCCAGACAAAAGGCGCCATGCACCCTGCCATGACCTCAGGAGAAATGCCGCTCAGAGCCTTTCTTCTGATGGCCTCGGCAATAAGAAGGGGCTGGTCCAGTCTCAATTTAGATGCCCAGTCTCCGTCAGGCGTCAATTGATCCGTTTCATCCACAAAACCCATCTCTTTGAGAAATCTGAGGTGTCTTTTGAAGCTGGCCCACAACCCGCCTTTGTCCCCCCCCATCTTATAGGCAAGTGACCGAAATTCTTTTAAGATCCGTTTCAGTTTCTTGTTCTTTGCCGTGTGGCACTCATTGAGGTGTTCACATGTCTCACATGGGAGTTCACTCAGTCTTTTCTGGATGAGATCCAGATCTCCTTCTCCGACTGCTTCTTCGGAGGAATCGACACGCAACAACTCCAGGTCATCCCTGCTGATGGCATCGAAAAGTGTCTGCAATCTCTCTAAAGAATAGCCCTCCGGCAAATCGACCCGATAATCGTAGAGGGCTCGGATCTTATCGAAAGGGACTTTTCTCAACCGGATTTTGCGTTTCCTGGCTCGAACGGTCTCGTGAATATTGTGAGCCGCACAGATCAGTCTTCCTTCATCCTTGTAGGTATGAAAGATGACATAGATCCCTTTATTCTTATGAAGAAACAATCGCCCGGGTCGCAGGAACGGGGTGTATGTTCTCAATCGCCTTTCATTCCGTATCTCTCTTTTCATCACCTTCTTTTCTCTATTTGTCTCCAGTCTTTTATCGATGTTCTCCAGAATCTCGTAGGGATCACCCGTATCGCACAGACCTTGAGGGAGTGCTTTGTTTAAAACCCTAAGCATCTCCTCCCATTGCCTCTGCACTGGGGAACCTGCCTTTTTTTCTTGGAACGCGGCAAATGAATGGTCCAGCAGATCCTTCACCTCCATGGGTGTATGCGAAAGGAGCAGGTTCAGGGTCATGGAGAAATTGATGTGGATCTGACTCATAAGAGGCTCTGGAGGAGAGTCCCTTAGTTCATATATTAGCTCAGGGTCCTGGTGAAGACCGGGCACGATGAGGGCAAATCCGATGTTGTCCTTTCCCCTTCGTCCGGCTCGACCGACCATCTGGTGAAGGTCTGTTGCCGTGAGGTTGGTGAATTCATGCCCGTCATAACGGTCACTCTGGACTAAAACCACGGTCCTTGCAGGAAAATTCACGCCCGCCGCCACCGTGGATGTGGAGAAGATGACTTCCAAATACCCTTTATTCATCATCCTCTCAATGAGCATCTTCCAGTAGGGAAGCTGGCCCGCATGATGGGAGCCCACTGCGGCGTCCGATAACCGACTGAGTTGAGGATGTCCCTTCAGGTGAGGGTACTCCTGCATAAACTCCTTGACTTCCCGTTCAGCCCGCTCTCTGAGTTCAGAAGGTCTTTCCACGGATGGACAGGTCAAGAGGGCATGATTGCAATCTTTTCTTGATTTGAGAAAGAAGATGGCCGGAAGGAGATCAAATGCCCTCAGACAGTGGATGATCTCCCCAAATTGGATTTTTTTTAATCCTCTTCTCTTTCCTTCTCGGGAGGAGATATACTTTTTGACCCTGGGGGCAAGTCCTCTTTTCCCGCCAAGGGGAGAGATGAATCCATCCGGGAAAAGGAAAAGCATTTCCAATGGCACAGGCCGATCGTCAGAGCACACAATTCGGGTCTGGGTTCTGCGATTCTCCTCCAGCCATGCTGAGATCTCTTCGGCATTAGATACGGTCGCCGAGAGAAGCAAGAGCCTTACTCGGGGGGGCAGATAGATGAGCACCTCTTCCCAGACCACTCCTCGATCCGGATCACTGAGATAGTGCGCCTCATCCAATATCACCAGGTCGGACCGGATGGTTTTCCCCGTCTGCATCGCATCATAGAGCTGGTTACGTAAAATTTCCGTGGTTCCTACGATGATCGGCGCGCTGGCATTTTCTTTTCGATCCCCTGTCAGGATTCCACATGACTCGGACCCAAATTCCCTGCTCAATTCCTGATAGATGGAATTGGACAGGGCCTTGAGCGGTGAGGCATACCAGGCTCTCAATCCTTTGGAGAGATATTGTCCGATGGCCTGAGAGGCAATCCATGTCTTCCCGGAGCCCGTAGGTGCGCTGACCAGGACATCAGAGGTCTTAATCTGTTCAAGGGCTTCCACTTGAAAAGGATCTGGTTCAAAGGGGGTGGGTTTTGGAACACCGATCTTTTTAAAGAGAGGCTTGAGATGGGGGTCTGCTCTTGGGGATATGTAAGGTTCTTCCAGTGTGTGGCCAGGTCCGCGCCTAGACCATGCTTTTCCTGATCGCCGCTGGTACTTCCCCTGATTTACCATGACCTCGAAAGCTCATACATGATTGACCGTCCAAAACCTCCCAGCACTGCAGCTTTTCTCGATTGCCGATGCATGCAGGTACTAATCGTGAACATGCGGAGACTTTCAGCCATTGAGTCTTTGAGACCTTTGAAAAACACCCCTTTTGCCCAATCTTCCGCCGTCGCCAAAGGCTATGGCGGGACAAGCGGTGTCAGACTCAAATTCTAATTCGCGAAATACTACAGGTATTCCTGGCTGTCCCGATGAAAATCGGGAGGGTTAGAATTCTCGCCTTCCTTGACCTTGAACAGAATTGAATATTTTTCAAAGGTCCCTCTTTCTTCTCTTAATGCCCCTTTTGGAGGGAACTTCCTGAGATCTTCCTCTCTAAGGGAGAAACCTTACGGGTATCATTTGACCAACTCCTCGGCGATCAAATCCATATCACTGAGACAGGCCCTCATGACTTCGCCAAGATTCATAGCGTTGAGGCTCTCCAGGACGTAGGACATATCTTTGTCGCACCCACACGCGATCTTGAGCCCGTTGACATAGACCTTTTCCGACACATCTCTTGCAAAAAGCCGGGCAGCTGCCTTCATATATTCCAGTGTTTTTCCCGTTCCGTCATGATCGACGGCTTTCTCGCAAAGGGCTTTCCCTACCTCACACCAGACCATCATGTCGGCCAACAGAAACATGACATGCTGGGATTTGGTTAATTTGGCTGCTCTAACGCTCAAAACCACCTGGTTGAGAATTCTCAACGCTATGGACAGAGCCCTTGCTCCGCAGTCCTCCGGGAGTTTTTCCAGTGCGTCGGCTATATCCAGATAGTACCGACCCTTTGACCGAACCGTCTCCCTAAGGCGAAACACAGAGATGATATTCTTCTGGATCTCGCTAGTACCTTCATAGATAGTAAGCACCTTGACGTCACGTTTGATCTTCTCCACTTCGTATTCCCGCGTGTAACCGTATCCGCCAAAGGCCTGAATGCCATCATTGGCCATAGCATCCCCCGCCTCTGTGGCAAAATATTTGGCGATAGACCCTTCCACCTGTAGATCATCCTCAACCGTATCGAGTCTTCTGGCGGTTTCTTCGATAAAGGCCCGTGCGGCCTCCAATTGGACGGCATGCGGAACCAAGAGTTTGTGGGTATATCCTTGCTTCTCGGAAAGCGGCGTCCCGAACTGAAACCTTTCTTTGGAGTATTTGATGGCCCTTTCCAGGGAAACCATACCGCCTCCCAGACCAAATGCGGCCACCATGAGTCTTGTGTAGCCGAATACTTCGTTTGCCTGTTTTAAACCCTGTCCTTCTACGCCCCCAATCAAGTTCTCAGCCGGCACGTAGAGGTCTTCCAAGACCAAAGGACATGTGTCAGAGGCCCTAATGCCATGTTTGTCTTCATGCTTTCCGGGGACCAAGCCTTTAGTTCCCCCCTCTACAGCAAAAAAGGAAGGACCCTCGGGTGTATCGGCAAGGATCGTATAGATGTCTGCCACGCCGCCATTGCTGATGAATTGTTTCTGGCCGTTGATCTTGTAACCTTTGATGTTCCCTTCCTCGTCCAGTACCCGTTCAGCCCTAGTTTTGAGGGCTTGGACATTTGATCCTGCATCGGGTTCGGTCACACCGTAGGCAACGATGAGACCTTCCTCGGCGATCCTACCTATATACTTCTTTTTCTGTTCTTCAGTAGCTCCTACCCTTATAGGGTCCATACCCAGGCAGATTGCCAGAAAAGATGTGGCGATGGCCAAATCCATCCTAGCCATTCTCTCCGATACAATGGCGATTTCAGTCGCCCCGGCGCCGAGGCCTCCATACTCCTCGGGAACAAAGACCAGATGAAGGGCCATCTCGGGGCCTAACATGAAACGAATGAGTTCTATGGGGAAATCCCCGGCCTTATCCATCTCTAGCTTGGTCTCCAATGAGAGCCGATCCCTTTCCAGTTTGGATATGGTTTCGAGGATCATATTGAGATCTTCCGGGGCCATCTTCACTTGTTGTGTCATTCTTCAGCCTCCCTTTCGTCTTATTCTGACACCTATGAAAAAGCTACCTCCTATAGTACCCTGTAGTATAATAGGGTCTAAGGGAAAATATGGAATAAAAGAAGGAGGTAGCTTTTTCATATGATCTAGCTCATCATATCAGACTACATTTTGTATGTCCCATTCAAAAAAACACCAAATATCCTCACCCTAGAGACTGAGAGTCGATCTTCGCACTGGCTAGACCGGATTTCACAGGATTACGAGCGAGTTTTTAGTGAAATCAGCGAATTTCGCTAGCCGTACCAGCAAGACTCCCCAGTTTTTAAGGAATAAAAAGGCGAGAGGGTGAGGCTTTCGGAACTCCAAGCTTCAATTTATGGTGTGGTTCTGAATGAAATATTCCAATTGGGCTATTTGAGTGCCCGTGAGATCCTTGAAATGGACACTACAGCGTCTCAAGGGTAAGAAACCCTTAGAAGATTTTTTTGTCGCCCTACGATCACAAACCGTCTCAAAGGACATATTTTCCAAATAGAAAGCATCGCCCGTCAGGAAGATATCGAGTTCAGATGCTCCGTTTTCCTGATTGGCGGTCGCGGCGTACTGAAAGGCGAGCCCCTCGTAGCTGATATTTATGATCTGCCCTAATCTGGTGAATTCAGGTCTGACTACGGCAAATGCTCCGTCTTGGACTTGAAATCTCTTAAGCTTTCTTCGCTCAGTGAATTTTTTCTTTTCCATTCTTTTTGAGATAAAACCCGAGAGCCCTAGCCCATAATCCCCATATTGATGAAGGATAACCGGTCACTTATGTAGAAAAGAACTAGCCACGATAGCCGCTCAATATCTACGGTTTTTACCTCTATTAGACAATACGGCAGCGCTATTGTTACCCCGCATGTGTAAGAAGGTCAAGTCCTTTATTGATCCCTGATCCACCAGGAAGCTGTCATCTGCTGTGTTGCCTTCGGTCGCTTCTCCTTGCGGTGTATTGTATATACACCTCAGTCGGCGCTCCTCGGCGCCTTGTAGCTAACACTTTCCTGGTGTCCAGGGATTCCCCAAAATCCTGAATTATCATTGCCAATCAACAAATTTGATGGTGAAATTTGTTGATCTGAAACGCTCGCAGCTTGCTTTTCATTCATTGTTTAGGTAGCGTCCATCCAGAAACGAGAATTTTTGGTAAAGGTCAAGGAACGCGAAGATTGTAACCACAGGAATACATGAAAGTATTTCGAGGATTACATTCTGAAGCGTAACGCAGAGATTGGCCAAAAGGGCCGTTTATGGATGGGCACTAGGTAGAAAGAACCCCATGTCACAAATAGAAGCCATAGGTTTCGATCTTTTTAATACCCTAATCGTCCCTGATTCGCAGGCCCTTCCTGAGGCCATGCGCAGACTGATCGAAAGCCTGCGAAAAAGTGGACTTTTTCTGGATCAAGAGACCTTTGAAGAGGTGTATCGCGAATCCGCCCAAAGGTTCATTGAGGCTGCCCGACAAGACGGCAGAGAGACACACAATCGCTTTTGGATTTGTGCCGCTCTTGAAACCTTGGGTTACTCTATTCAGCCATACGATCTCCCAATCAACGAGTCCGTAGAGGCTTATTTTTCGGCCTTTCCGGAGCACTGTCACCTGATCCCGGAGACCAAAGAGATGCTCCAAACCCTAAAGGAGACCTATTATCTTGGGTTGCTCTCCAATTTCACACACGGACCTGCAGCAAGGAAAATCATCGAGCATGTCGGCCTGAACCCGTTTTTTGATGTTATCATTATTTCTGGTGAAGAGGGCTTTCGCAAACCCCACCCTTTGGTTTTTCATCGACTTATTGAGGGTTTGGGTGTTGAACCAGATCAGACAATCTATGTGGGAGATGATCCTGAACCGGATCTCACCGGTGCCCAAGGGGCAGAGCTCCGACCTGTCTGGGCGACCTTCGTAGAGAACAAAGAATTACCTTTTTCTCTCAACGTCTCTGTCGCCGCTCCTAAGGAGAATCTCGCCCATATCCCCAGGATTTCCACATGGCAAGATCTGTTTGTACTCTTAGAGGAGTTGTAACAAGTATCGTGTCCCAGAAATAATCTCGAATTACGCCGAGATCCTTGTTATTATTGCTTTCTAGAATCCCCTGTCATGTTTTCTATGCAACGTTAGGGTTTGGTTACCTGGCACCGGAAGCGATGATTGGATGTGGAGCAAGAAATAGGATCACGATCTTCATCGCTGGTCAACAAATTGACATTCTGCCCACCATCTCCAGGGTTTCCCCAACCAAAATCTATCAGGACGATCCCCGGAGCCACTTCATCCGCTAGCGTGGCTTTGACTTCAATCTTCCCATCAGGCGATTCCACCCGTACCATATCTCCATCAAAAATGGTACGTATCATCGCATCTTCAGGATTTATCCTCAAAAGGCAGTCTTTGTCCAGTTTGCGGAGAATGGGAATGTTTCGGAATTGCGTATGGGTATAGCTGCCTGACCTACGCGTAGTGCCGATCAAAGGATATTCCTGTCTGAGAGAAGGTCGCTCTATGATCCTTCTGTCAAGTTCCTCGTAATCAGGCAAAGGCGCATAGCCCAAGTCTTTCAATCCCTGAGAATAGAGTTCCACCTTTCCTGAAGGAGTTTTGAATCCGTTTTCGAGATACTTCTCGTACTTCATTGGGGCCGTAGCATGGATGAGATGTTTCTCTTCTAAATCATGAAAGGTGATATGACTTGCTGCCAATCTATAGTCAATCCATTCCTCATTGTTTCTAAAAGGAAAACCAGAGGCCAGTCCCATTCTTTCCGCTAAATCATATTCAATTTCAAACACGGTGCGGGACTCACCCACAGGGTCTATGGCTTTTCGCCTGAGTGCCACAAAACCACACGTAGGGCTGGCATACCCCCTATATCCATAACGCTCAAAGGGGGATGCTTCGGGAAGGACAATATCCGCGAGTTCTGTTGTCGCCGTCCTAAAGATATCGCAGACCACAAGAAACTCCAGTCTATCCAGGACTTGCCGGGTTTTATTAGTGTTGGCCTGTATCAACAGAGTGTTGGAATGATTGATGAGCAACGCCCGTGGACTATAGGGCTTTCCTGTCAAGACAGCATCGGCAAAGGCGGGGAAAGGCACGCTGGGATACATTGGATAGGTATCAACGCTCAGACGTTGGGCATCGGGTGCGGATTTTAAAGGGGTCAGCCTTGGGAATGGGAAAAAGACATTTCCCCCTTTCCTATCCAGATTACCGGTGATGGCCTCGATCATAGCTATGGCCCGCGTTGTCTGGACCGCATTGGGATACTGATCCAGGGCGTTGCCTTCTCGGATCAGCGCGGGCTTGGTGGTTGCGTATAGCCTGGCGACTTCCTTGATATCAGAGGCTTGCAGCCGGGTCACACCTTCGGCCCACGTGGGTGTGAATGGTTTAACATGAGTGGCCAACTCATCAAAACCGATGGTCCAATCTTCTACAAATGCCCTTTCGTAGAGTTTATCATTGATGATGACATTCAGCATGGCCAGGGCCAGGGCGTCATCCCTACCCGGCTCCAACTGCAGCCACTTATCCGCAAGACGAACCATATGATTGCGCCAAGGGTCAATAACAACCACCTTGACACCCCGTTTCCTGGCCGACGAAAATATGCTGGAAAGACCGCCGTAGGCGCACGCAAATCCAATACCGACCTCTCCATATCTGTTGGAGGCAAGTGGATTTGAGCCCCAGATAAGGATGAGCTTTGTATTCTCATAATCCGGCTGAGGCATTTGACCAAAGACCGTTCGAAATCCAATAGAACGCGGTTGGTGGCAAATATGGCCGGCACCGATATAGTCATTAGAGCCTAACATGGCCACAATCTGGCCAAATCCATCCCGGTTTTCTTCTGTGATCGGTGCGCCCACACCCCGTATGATGGTCTTCCCGCCGTATTGATCCCTTATCCTTATAAGCTTGTCGGAGATGGTATCAAGTGCCTCGTCCCAGGAAATACGCTTGAACCCGCTTTTGACCCTACGTAAAGGATATTGAAGGCGATCAGAAGAGTAGACAATCTCTTTTCCTGCTCGGCCTTTTCGACAGTCCGCCCCGCCATTGACGGGATGATCCGGATCTCCTTTTATTCGAGTGATCACTCCGTCCTTTACATAGGTGATCAAACCGCAATTAGTGTGGCAGAATCCACAGATCGTTCTTACGGCCTTTTCTCCATTTTTTGAGATGAGTTTGCGTCTCACAGATTTTCCAACATGATGAAACTTGGGTAATTGTTGAAACCTACTTCCTCGCCGATCCAATCGACCTTTCGCGCGCTTAAAGGGGAATGAGGAGGCTTGGTTGGGATGAAGATCCAAAATAGAGAATTCAGTTATCCACCTGAAAAGTCACATTAATTTTCCTAAAGAAGTCTAGGGTGTTTATACTGATATGTCAATGACAAGCACAGCACCCTGAGCCACCATCATGGCGTCATCTGCTGCGTTACCTTCGGTCGCTTCTCCTTGCGGCGTATTATTTATACGCCTCAGTCGGCACTCCTCGGCACCTTACATCTAACACCCTGCTGGTGCCCAGGTCTTCCTCAAAGTCCACTATATTATAATTAAACAGGAATTTGATAGCGGATTTTGGCAGCACTGGATGAGGAATGAGAATGATGATCTTAGATATTGATGTCTTTCCAGGCAGAGCCGATGGCTCTGCCTGGAAAGTATGAAAAAAATCGCGGTGATGAAGACATGAATCGGACGAAAAACCGTGTCCTCTTAGCCAGGATCAATCCAATTCAAGCGTTTTCTTTACTTCTGCCGAAAAAAACTAGAGTATTCCATGGCATATTAAGTGATTTTAGATATAAATGGGTTAAATTAACATCATTATAGAAGATTAGAAAGTCAAATTTGCACTCATATCTGGTATGTGATAATTTCTTGATTATCATGTATGATATGGACGATTGTTAGAGGGTATCGCGACCCGACCGGATCTTTGAGAGATTGATCAATCACCCCTTTTAGAATGACATGATTAGCCGCTTAGTCTCAGCGTTCTAGTTGTCTCTGACGGCCGAGCATAGGGACTTAACGGTTTAGTGAAGGGGAAAAAGAGGATTTCCCATGAGGTTGCTCACAAAAAAAAGAGTCCTGTGGACGTTTTTCATTCTGACTTGTGTTCTATTCTTGACGCCTGCCTATGCCATAACACCCGCCCAAGAAGATGACCTGGCCAAGGAATTTATGAGGCAGGTCAAAGCCCACTACACTTTTATCGAAGACCCGGAAATCGTCAATCTGGTCAACGCCGTGGGGAACCGAATTGCCAACAGTCTTCCGGAAAAGCTCTTTAATTACCATTTCTACGTGATTCAAGACGACAGTTTTAATGCCTTTGCATCACCCAGTGGGTTCATCTTCATTCATAGCGGTCTTATCGAGCAAATAGAGTCTGAAGAAGAGCTTGCCGGGATATTGGCTCATGAAATTGCCCATGTGTCGTGCCGTCACATCTCCGCGCAAATTGAGCGATCAAGTAAGATGAAATTCATGTCCATTGCGGGACTTGCCGCGTCGATACTCCTTGGGATGACGGGGGCAGAAGATGCAGGAACTGCTGTCATGGCTGGAACAATGGCCACACTTGAGTCAACCTCACTCGTCTATAGCAGAGAATTCGAGGAGCAAGCGGATCGGGTGGCCCTGGAACATCTTTCCAGATGCGGTTATAAGCCGGAGTGTATGCTGGAGAGCTTAAAGAGGATGCTGAACATGGACTGGCGTGGAACGACGATTCCTGCATATCTCTATACGCATCCGCCCACAAGGGACCGTGTGGCGTTTATCAGTGCCTGGCTCGATGCCCACCCAAACGTAAATGCCGCCGAGCCTGAAGCATGGAATATTGATTTTGATTCTGTTCAAGCGCGGTTTATCGCCCTCTACGGAGACCCGAATTTTGCTCTGGGACATTTCGAGAAGGCCCTCAGAAAAGATCCTGAAGACCCGAAAGCCCTTTTCGGATACGGCCTTGTTCTGGCAAGGACGGGACATAGTGAAGAGGCAGTCCGCTTTATAGAAAAGGCTTGGACACAAAATACCTCCAACCCTTCCATTCAGAAGGATCTGGGTCGAGTCTATTGTCTCAATGGTCAGTACAAAGAGGCCCTCGCGGTCTTAGAGCCAGGACTCAAAGTAGGACCGTATAGTCTTGAGGGGCAATACTATTTTGGGCTTGCACAGCTTAAATCCGGAAGACTGGAAGATGCGGAAAAGACCTTTGAAGAGATTATCAAGAGACACTCCATATTATCCAAGAACGAAAGAAGGGCATCACCTGGCAAGGAAGGACCGCCTGACGGAGAAGGTCCTGACAAAAAGAATCCGCCCAAAAGACGGAGCCCTGATGAAGAAGGGCCTGATTCTATGGGCATTGAAATGATGCCCCAAAAGGAATCCTATTATACGAAGACCCTCTATTCTTTGGGCGAATCCTACTACAAGCATGGAAATCCGGGTAGATCTCATTACTATCTGGGGCTCTATTACAAGGACAAGAGAGATTTTATCAATGCAGTCTTTCAAATGGAAAAGGCCTTGGCTTTGATCGATGACTCGGAGATAAAAAGAGAGATTGAAGAGAACCTCGGACCGATGCGAAAAGCAGCTTCCATGCAGAAAAAGATGGCCCAACAGATGAGCACAGAGGGGACCGGACGCAGAGCTCGATAACCGCCAAAACCCCTCCGAGTGCAATGAACCTGCGAAATCATCTTAATACAAACCTTTGATCCCTTTAATGTCCCATTCTGGGAATGGGAGAAAATCCTTCGCTTTTAGGCGAAGACTTCAGTTCGATTTTATTTCAACAGTCAGGATTCAAGGGAAGGCATAATCGTTTTTTCACTTGGCCCCTTGGCTCCTTGACTCCTTGGACCCTCAAGCCTTCGGCTTCAGCCGAAGGTGGTTGACTCAGAACTCCTGCCCTTATGGCCCCTCGTTTTTTGCTTGTGTTATTTCCAATTTTAGATTAAATCAAGTTACCTAAATCAGTTTCGTGTGGTTGTTTTCCCTTAAACGCCCTTTGTTTGAGCTCTAGCATTATGGAACACGTACTCCTTCTAAACATTACTTACGAGCCATTGAAGATCATCAACTGGAAGAAGGCGATTACTCTGCTTTGTCTCGGAAAGGTAGAGGTGATCGAGGAGTATAGCCGTGAAATACACTCTGTGAGTTTTACCCTCAAGTTGCCTTCTGTAGTCCGACTACTCAAGATGGTCAAAAGACCCAAGACACCTGTCAAATTCTCAAGGCAGAACATCTATGCAAGAGACCGCTATAGGTGTCAATATTGCGGAAATCAACGTCCCACGGAAGAACTTACCTATGACCATATTATGCCCAAGTCTCGTGGCGGAGCTACAGAATGGGAGAACATTGTAACATGCTGCATCGACTGTAACCGAAAGAAGGGAGGGCGTATCCCCTCCGAAGCCTCTATGCAGCTTATCCGTAAGCCGAAACGTCCTACCTGGATTCCGGCCGTCAGGATTACTATAGGTTTTAGGGAAATACCACAGGATTGGCGGGATTATCTCTATTGGAATGTGGAACTCTTGGAATAGGGCGATCCAAATTCCTACACATAGCTTTTTTTATTAAAAGAACGCTGCATAAAACTTTTTCTCGGCGATGCCATATTGGACCACTTCTAGAGAAGAAATGACTTCAATGTGGCATTTTTTCTCATTCTTTCACGACTACAACCGCGAGAAAGTGAATAGAGAAGGTACTTTTGTCTTTACGCCACATAGCTCCGTAACCTAAGACCTGGCTGCCCAATCGATTTGGCTGATCGTTGTCTCATCTGACCTGTTGAGGGACGTGACCGTCTACCGGGTTAGAGAATAAAATCACTTAGCGTTTCTATGTGATGAGGAGGTTAAAAAAATAAAGAAATCATTTGGCGCTGTGACATTCATTGTCCCTACGCCGGTCTGGTGCGTGGGTTCATATGATAAAGGAGGAAGGCCCAATGTGATGACCATCGCCTGGGGAGGAATATGTTGTTCCGAACCGCCTTGTGTGACGATTTCCCTTCGAAAGGCCACGTATACCTACGGCAATATCATGGAAAGAAATGCCTATACACTGAACGTTCCAAACGACAAACAGGTTCTGGAAGCCGACTATTTCGGTATGGTATCCGGCCGAGACGTGGACAAATTCAAGAAAACAGGATTGACCCCCGTGGCATCCGAGAAGGTTGATGCACCTTATGTGGCAGAGTTCCCCATGGTTTTGGAATGCAAGGTGATCCACCATTATGAGATCGGATTGCATACTCAATTTATAGGTGAGATTCTGGATGTCAAGATTGAAGAAGATGTCCTCAGTGGAGAAGGCGATCCGGACATGGAAAAGATTGGTCCCATCATCTTTGGTTTAAAACCCCCAAAGTACTACAGTATTGGTGAATTTGCGGGGAAAGCCTTTGATATCGGCAGGAAGGATTGACCTACTGGATTAGTCTGTCTAAGCTCTCAACCTCCATTTCTCCTCAGACAAACCATTGTCCCCATCGCACGAAGCAGTCCGGTCTTGCATACGAAACCTTGAAGGAGCCACCAACTAATGGTTATCTTTAAAGGATTGAGTGACTTGTATCCCTTTTTTGCGGATAAACTAAGACTGGGAGCAGGTTCTGGATACATTGTATGCAGGCATTCTCGTGGGCTGGATATTTGGTATCCATTCTTATGGATTGTGCCACCAAAAAAAATATCCAATTTGTCTCGGATTCCTGAAATTATGCTGTGAATTGAGGTAGATACTCATTTTCAGATTGGCTTGGCATATCCCTTGCTCAATATATTCGGAGACGGCCGATAATTTGGGCAAGGAGCTTACTTGGAGAGACTGCATGGAAGTGATTCGCGAAGTGCTTTACTGCACGTCTGTTTTCTTCAGACAATATGGTGTGAGTCGATATTTCTGTTCCCGACTCATGGTTTTAGGGATCTTATTTACTCTCTTCGCCCTGGCGGGGTGCAAAACCACGTCAGGATACCGTATGGCGGCGGACAGGGTGGCGGAGACCATCATTGAGAAGAAACAGGAAGAATTGTTCGGAGAAAAGGGAGACTTTAGCATCGAGCGTCCCAGCGACATCCTCCGTCGCCGCCTATTAATTGAGCAGAAGCTTCCACACTACGGAGAGGCCTCTTTGGGAAGCGACGAACTGAAGCCCATTCCCCATTGGCCTGAGAAGGATTATCCCAAGTTCGAGGCTTCTTCTGAGATGGTTGTATCCGTGGAGTCGGGCAAGCCCTTTCAACTCTCTCTGATTCAGGCGCTTCAGGTAGCCGCTCAGAATAGTCAGGATTACCAGACGAGGAAGGAAAACCTTTTTAGAAAAGCCCTGGACCTGGATCTTAAGGCCAATGATTTCGGCTTTATTTGGGGCGGAGATGTCCAGAGTCAATATTCTGCTGACAAGTCGGGAGAGGAAGCGGTCGAGGGACTTGAAAACAACGGTTCATTAAGTCTGAGCAAAGCCCTTTATAACGGGGTCAAACTCACCACGGGCCTGGCGGTCGATTTTGTCAAACTCCTCACTCAAGGGGAAACCTCTTCATTCGGTATTACCGGGGATGCATCCATTTCCATTCCTTTGCTGAGAGGTGCTGGAAGACATATCGTCACAGAACCCCTCACACAGGCCGAGCGCAATGTCGTGTATGCAATCTATGAATTTGAAAGGTACAAAAAGACGTTTGCCGTAGACATCGCTCGAAATTATCTGGATGTACTCCGACAGCTGGACCAGGTGGATAACAATGCCGAGAGCTACAAGAGCCTTATCACATCCGCTCGACGTACACGCAGGCTCGCCGACGCCGGAAGGGCGGACGCAGTTGACGTGGGCCGAGCTGAACAAGACGAGTTAAGGGCCAGGGAGCGCTGGATCAGCGCGATAATGCGATACGAAAACAGCCTTGATAGTTTCAAAATGGCCATAGGACTTCCGCCTGATACGGACATGGAGCTTGACAGGGAGGAACTGGAACGTCTCAAGGCCTACGTGACGGAGAGCATTCCGAATATCGATCATGGAGCGGTTTCATTTGCAGAAGAGGGAGAAGATTCGGCAGATGCTGAAATCGTACTCAAACAACCTGATAGAGAAAATGCCGGCCCTCTGGAGATGGATGAGCCCTCGGCCATAACCCTGGGATTTGATCATCGCCTTGATTTTCGTGTATCCGAAGGAAAGGTCTATGATGCACAGAGATCGGTGGTGGTGAAGGCAGACGCTCTGGGCGCCGAGTTGACCCTCTTCGGGCAAGCAAGCTTTGGCGAGTCTCGCTCTCTCATGTCATCAGGTTTGGAGGATGCGAGCCTCAGGAGCGATAAAGGGATCTATACAGGACTATTTACGCTCGATCTTCCTCTTGAAAGAACCGCAGAACGTAATGCCTACCGCAACAGTCTGATCGATCTTGAGCAGGCGGTTCGTGATTTTCAGACCAAGGAAGATGACATCAAACTCTCGATCCTCACGGGACTTCGGGGAATGATGGAGGCCCGGGAAGCCCTCTCTATACAGACGAATGCGGTGGCTGTCGCGGAGGAGCGCGTGAAAAGTACAGAGATGTTTTATGATGCTGGTAGAACTCAGCTCCGTGAGGTCCAGGATGCCCAGGATTCGTGGTTGACCACCAAGAATTCACTCACTGCCGCCATGGTGGACTATCGTATGGCTGAACTGGAGTTTCAACGGGACACGGGTATTCTTAGGATCGATGGAAAAGGCTTGTTCGTGGAATATCATCAGGGAGGAAAAGAGAATGATCAATAAGGATGTCATCCTAGAAATGTTGGATAAAGACAAGATGCTCAATTTCTTCAAGGACCCCTTGAGATTGGGAATAAGCATCGTCGGTCTTATCCTTCTTGTGGTTTTGAGCGCGAGTATCTTTTCCTCTGATGAAGCCCTCAGCGGGATTCCCACCTATCGAGTAAAGAAAGGCCCATTGAGAATCAGTGTAACAGAGACCGGGAGTATAGAGGCCCGGGAAAAAATCGTCCTGAAGAACGAAGTCG
>CAZFMX010000004.1:0-71896 GCA_964520425.1 uncultured Desulfobacteraceae bacterium | reverse complement strand
GACGGGCATTCCTTGTGCCTGTCCACCGAACGTTGTCCTCTTTGGGGGCGGTTACAGGCTTGGACGTTATTTGGGTGGTGAAACTGAAAAGAGACCTTCATGCCCCCTTTGAATCTATACCGCAGGTACTAATAATTTAGGTTAATTCTGAGACACAACACTCGAAGACGTCATGAAAAGCTGGAGAATACCATCACTAATCTTGTACAGTTGGGATGATCGATTTGACAATCTGGATAAACCGGGAGAGTGGTCTACAAAATGACCATTCACCATCACCATTTCCCGTATCTTTGAAGATGTCTACTTTTGTGTACTCATCGCTGTATGAACTGTAGCCTTGCCCATTCATTAACAGAGTCGACACTAATCTTCTTTCTCGGGACAACACTGCAGCTTCAAATAAAAGTGGGGACATCTTCGCTGGACTAACGGAGCATGGATAGAGGAAGATATATTGTGTATTCCTTTTTGAGAAATAATTAGACTCTAAACTTCTTTATGATATAACTATATGAAATAACTAAATTAATCTACCCTTTTAAAGTGTTGTTTTTAACCTTATATTCTTTATGCAGGAGATCCTAGCCCATCTCGAAAGGATTTTCCTACTGCTTCTTCACTGACCAGACTGCCTGGCTCATCCATGCCATCCTCAATGATATTACTGACTTGCAGACCTGGCCTAAATTTTGCTTTTAATTAAAAAGCCAGAATTTACAGTGCCCTACCCCCTGGTAATGAGATGCCTCATGCAGGCGGGTATCTGGCAGGGCAGCCGTCCGCGGATAACCTTTAGGACTTGTTTCAGAGAAATGAGGTCACCATGGCGAGGCTGATTGTAGAGCATAATTCGCAGGTCTTGAAAGACTACTCTTTTGGTAAAAAAAGCGTGACCGTCGGAAGGTCTGGCGACAATACCATCGTTCTGGATGATTTGGCGGTCTCCAGCTATCATGCCAGAGTAGACAGAAAAGGTGTTGACTACATCTTGACAGACCTCCAAAGCACTAACGGGACATTCCTAAACGACACAAGTGTTGTCTCCCATAGACTGACACACGGAGACAGAATCATAATGGGCGAACACACTCTCCTATTTGTGGGCACTGAAATGGCTAAGATCTATGTCGAAGAAGAGAAACTTGACCTTAACAAAACGACAATAAGGGGAATTCCCGAGAAAAGAAGCGCTGTTTTCAGGCCTGTCACAATAGAAAGGGAAGAAACAGCCATCGGAAAAATGGATCATTCACCACGGCGTTGGAGGGCCATTCCCGTCTTGTCGAGCATCCTGATTCTGATTATAGGGTTATGGGTGTTATTGAACCAAAATACCGGCTTACTGAAAAGCCTTGCATCATCTCCTAGGCTCAGTGAAACAAGCTCCCCCAGCAGGCAAATATCGAAATCTGGATTGAACGAGGTAGAATCGATTTCCACAACAGAATCTGTTCCGAATGAGTCTTTCTCTCAGACCTCACCCGACCAAGACTGGTCATTCTCGGATTTAAAAGGAGTAACACTTCCGGACGAAATGCATGAGTCCACATACATGCTTGAGGGTATCGTGTTGGCAAGCAAGTCACAGGATTCCTTCGCTATAATAAACGGCCATATGGTTAGATCAGGAGAGATGGTTGGGAAAGCAAGGATTACGGAAATTGGTAGGAACTATGTGGTTGTTCAACCCTTAAACGACGACTCAGAAATCAGGCTTACTCTCCGAAGATGACGTCTCCTGGATTCTACTCTCTACCCTCTTTCCGATATTAGATTCATTCACTCCTGTCCAATCGAACATTTATGTCTACTAAATGTCATTTTTCGGTTTTTTGACCGAAAATCAGATCTGTTCCAGAACGACTTCGATAGTTCATTCCCCCTCTCCACGAAAAAGCTTTTCAAAAGCCTTTCTCGATGATATCTCCTAAACAATTATATAATAACTCAGATTCTTTTTGACTCCCCATTCACTCTCATCTATATTGTATCTCCTTGGAGATGCTTGGAAAGATGGAAAAAAGCTTTGTTTCAAAACTCTTCCTAATTGTCCTCCTAGCTGCTCTAATTATGCTTTTACGGCTCTTCTGGGTCTTTATCTCTGCCATGGTCCTGGCGCTCCTCATAGCAAGTGTCTTCTACCCCCTTTATTCCCGTCTGAAAAATCGCCTAAAAGAAGATGAGCGTTCAGCTGCTCTGCTTATGACCCTATTGGTTTTTTTGGTATTGGTCATCCCGGTAGGAGGTTTTGTGGGCTCTCTGTCCAATGAAGCCCTCGATTTTTACGATACGAGTAGAAACTCCCTCTCCCTGAAGAAAATACACCAGGCCCTGGAGGGAGATTCCATATGGGCCCGTATTGTCAGAAAAACCGGAGAGCTGGCAGGAGTTGAGTTCAGCATTGAAACACTTGAAAAATTGTCTGCCTCAATGGCTAAGGACTTGGGTCTCTATTTATCTAAACAGCTCGGCTATGTGGCATCCAATCTGTTCAATTTTTTCATTCACTTCTTTTTAATGATTCTTGCTGTTTACTACATATTTCGAGATGGCAACCGTCTTAGGGAATATATTGGCGAACTCCTTCCATTTCCGGGGAAACAACAAGACCTCATCGTAGACAAATTCCACGAAATGGCAAGCGCCGTTGTTGTCGGCAATGGCCTTAATGGTGTTATCCAGGGCATACTGGGGGGTTTTGGCTTCTCCTTGTTCGGACTGGGCTCCCCTGTTCTCTGGGGAACCGTCATCGGATTTATGGCGTTTCTGCCCATTATCGGTGCAACCGTCGTCTACCTTCCTGTTACCGTCATATTACTTCTACAGGGCAATATTGGGCTTGCGTTGGGCTTCCTGACTTATAACGCGGCCTATAGCATCATCATGGAATACTTCTTTAAGCCCAAAATGATCGGCAAGGGCATGAAAATGAACTCTCTACTTGTTCTCATCGGCATTCTAGGAGGGATGAAACTCTTTGGCATCCTCGGCATTATTTACGGCCCGCTGATTATAACCATCTTTGTCACTCTCGCTGAAATCTATCGGCTCGAGTATAAAGAGGATATGGCAGAAGCCGGATGAGAAGAATCAGCTAAGGATTGATAGACTCATGAATCAATAACTGTAGTCATCTTGCTTTCATGCTCATAGGATGCACAAAAACCCACTTTTCTTGAGTTTGAATTGTCACAAGGAGGCAACCATGGATAAAAGAGGTGTAGGAATTACAATTACTCAGCACTTGTTGATGGAGGAGCGACAGAATCCCGAAGCCACTGGCGCCTTTACCTACCTACTCAACGAACTCATCGTTGCAGCCAAAGTCATCTCTCGGGAAGTCAACAAGGCAGGGCTGGTGGACATCCTTGGCTCTACAGGTGAGATAAACGTTCAGCAAGAACGGGTCCAGAAGCTGGATGTGTTCGCTAACCGGGTGATCATCGAGAGAATGCAGCATATCGGCCAGCTTTGTTGCATGGGCTCAGAAGAAGTCGCAGAACTAATTGATATACCGTCTCAATATCCAAAGGGGAACTACATCCTCCTCTTTGATCCTCTGGACGGCTCTTCCAATATTGATGTGAACGTAAGCATCGGCACTATATTCGGAATTTACAGGAAGATAAGTGATGAAACAGACGTTGATTTTCTTCTCACTGATGTGCTTCAGCCTGGAATCAAGCAAGTAGCCGCAGGCTATTTCATTTATGGCTCAAGCACCATTATGGTATATACGACAGGAAACGGAGTCAATGGCTTCACCCTCTATCCCAGTGTTGGAGAGTTCCTCCTTTCTCATGAAAATATCCGCATCCCTGAAAAGGGGAAGATATACAGTCTAAATGAGGGGAACTATCAGTACTGGAATGAAGACACAAAGACCTTGGTGGACTATTTCAAGGCAAAAGATAAGTCAACCGGCCGCCCCTACACATCCCGTTACGTGGGGAGCCTGGTCGCCGACTTTCATCGAAACCTCCTTAAAGGAGGCATTTTCATGTATCCCGCGGATCTTAAAGACCCGAATAAACCCACAGGAAAGCTGAGACTGATGGTTGAAGCCAATCCTCTTGCCATGGTCGTGAGGGAGGCAGGTGGTTATGCCAGCGATGGGAAAGGTCCTATTCTCGAGATTCAGCCTACGGATTTACACCAAAGGGTCCCGTTATATATTGGAAGCAAAGAAGACGTGGAAACGGCGGAGGTATTCCTCAGCGGGGATAGGAGGGCTTGAGTGAGTACTCTTTCCGCATAGCGGAAAGCCTCAAGCAGCCCCCTCGAAGGGGGCTCAAAGGATAGAGGCTTTTCTGTTGTGACTGGCGGGAGGACGCCTTCTTTTCGTGACTTATCTGTGGGGGAAGCCCTGGCTTCCCGTCTCAAAGAGACGGGAAGAACAGCGGAGGGGGCAAGTTTCCCTCGCAGATAAGTCATTGAAAAGACCAGACCGGGAGCCTCGGAACGGAAGAAAAGCCTCTGCCCTTTGAGCTTATCTCCTTGTACTAAGAAACCATTCGTTTCTCGCCGGAACGGTAGAACCTTTCCGGGTCCACCGCCAGAGGCGGTGGATTTAGATCACAACTAATAGCAAAACATATACCGGATTCACCTCTTCATTTACCATTGGTTTTAATGACAGATTTACTGGGAGGGGGGCGCCCCTTCGTCGTATTGTCGCCGACTTAGGATTTTGAAAGTCCGGTTTTACATGCCCTTGTTATAGTGAAGCCGAGCAATACACCCAGAAGACTTCCGGATAGATCAATTAGATAGTCGATAAGCCGTGGTGTTCGGTCAAGCGTAAGCAACTGCAAGAATTCAGTGACTGCCGCAAACAGGGCTATTACCGCAAATAGGCTCATGGCATGGTAAATGGACACGCCGATGCGGCCTCGGGTGGTTGAACGGCGTTGAAGCCATAAAGATGATGAAGTTCCCATCGCAAGAAAAACAATGAAATGCCCGATCTTTTTAAGTACTTCAACCCTGATGTTCAAAACACTTGAGATTTCTTCAAAATAGGATTGACGGCATAATACCCCAAGGGCGCCCAAAAAAATGATAACCGGAATCACCCAACCAAAACCTTCCCAGATTCTCAAGGTAAAGAGGAAGACTACAGTGAGTATAGCCCCGACACTTAATAGAATATTTCTGTTGCGAAAGAATTGATGATTCACTCGTAAGGGTTGGAGTGAAATATCATCGATCCACATGGTTCCGGACTTGGCGCTATTCTGAATCAGGACGTGGGCACTCACTGCAAAATCAGGGACTGGAAAAACCTTCGAAAACTCTATCCATCGTGAAGATCCTGAAAGTCCCTCGGCAGAGTGAGGATAATCCCATCTACGGGTTCCTCTCAGGTCCTGAAAATATAAAAGGCAACGTGCAATATTCCAGGGGTCTTGACCTGTTTTGATGTCTTGTACACGAACTCGACCTTTTAACTCAAGAAAATCGAAACGTCGAGGATTTGGAAGGTCCCATTGCAAGCTCGATGCCTGTTCCCCAACTGGCATCAACCTTACACCTGTACTTCCTTTGCCCCCCCCCTTTTCAGCTAATATTACACCCTCCTCCGTAGAGGTCCAGCATCCGAAATCTTTCGTGCATACTTTATTACCTTGCTTTAGGACGCCTTCAAAATCAGAAGAGAGGAGCAAATCACCGTCTGGCAAGTATTTAGGATAGTAAAAGAGCAGAGTGATCAGGGCCCCGACCAAGGCTACGGCAGACAAAATCAATATGACCACACCGGAATAATTATGTTTGGAAGAAAATGTGTACATCATCCAAAACCTATCTTATCTTTTTAACGCAATATATGACTTTGGCATCAAAAACAGCCTTTCTGTCATAATGTCTGCCTCCATGAACAACTCTTGAAACCTCTTCTTGTTGATTAACCGGACACTCTCCACCATCCTTACTGCATGATCAATTGAATCCGCCCTTCTATGGTGACCCAAATGATATCTTAGGACGAGCCAAATCCTTACTGATTTCGGAAACCAGTGAAAAAAAGGCGTCATAAAATGAGGCTCCATTGGAAACCAGAAGCTCGGAGTTTGAACGAAGTATTTATGGGCCACTCTTGATAGTTCTTCCGAAAATCGTACCATATGTTCCCAATCGCCGACATGTTCCAACACAGAATTAGAATGGGCGATATGAAAGGACTTGTCCGGTATTTGAGCCAGATTACAACCATCGGCTTCAACAAACCTGAAAAACCCGTAGTCAGGAGGCATACCCGTCCCCGGAATATTGACAATTGTGATGTCTACCTTGTTCTTTTCAAGGTATTGGTGTGAAACGATATTCCAATAGTTTTCTGTACCGCCGATATCGATAACATTGACCGAGTCGTGTTCGGCTGAAATCTCATCTATCATTTCCAATAAAGGTGCTATCCTTTTAGTTCTGAGCTTTGTCCCTATGGAATTTCGACTATCGTAGTTTGATAATTTCTCTGCAAATTTCTTAGTGATGAACACTAAACACCTCTTCTTCATTGAAAATGCACAATGAGTATATCCGCCTTGGTTTGTCCACCCTTCGTAGTCCCGTTTCATCGGGAAGGAGGACGGAGTATGGAAAACTTCTGTGCCATTGAAGCACAACTATTGATGCGCTCCTCTATCCCTGTGAAAAAATGGAATACAGACTAAAACAGCCAATAAAGGAATCAACGGGAAATGGAAGCGTCCGTATCCCATCAAAGGAACATGCACAAGCACATAATAAATAATAAAGAGAGTCGTGGGGGATATATTCAGTGAATGTTTGAAGGATATAAGAATTCCTACTCCGGCCAGTAACAATAAAGGAACTGTCAGGATGGCGTTGATAATCGTCGAAGTGGTCGTCCTGCCCTGAAACCAAAACCACAAGAAATTGTAGAAAATGGATTTAATGAATAGTGCGGGTTGTTCCAAATATTCCTTCCTGACCCTCTTGGAAAGGTATTTACTAAAGGCAACCTCGTCTTTACTGGAATAGAAGGATAATTGAAAAGTGTCTCTAAATGCGAACCCTTGTTCCTTAGCCCATAATGCCCTCTGCCCCGAAGCTTCCAAACAGATTTCATAGTATGGCTTGCCCGTCTGCAGGTTTTTGATTTTATATAATGTCTCTTGTGCAACTGATCCTGGTTGAGACGTTGTCAGTATCAGTTTTCCACTGACCATGTAGTTACGAATAGCCCACGGTGATAAGACAAGCAACATGGCGAATACCATCATTCCAATATTCGCGGTTATGGACTTGATCGTCCTATGGCTTTTCCTCGAAAAAAGAAGAAAAGCGTACAAAAAGAAAGGGAATAATATGGGAGTGCTCCTTATAAGGGCGGAAAGCCCCAACACGCAACCCGATATAAAGTACTGAGACGGTCTTTCGGTCTTTAAAGCCTGATGCAGAGTCAGAATATACATTGCAACGAAAAAAGTAAAAACAATTTCCGTCGCAGCTCGAGTCTCACACAAAATCGTGCCGGGATGAAACAAATAAACCAAACCAGCAAAAAGGGCGCCTTTTGAGTGCCCTGTGACTTCTTGATATATTCTAATGATGATATAACCCGTGGAAATGGAAAGAAAAATATTGAGGAGTTTTATGACAAAGAGGCTCTTCCCGAAAACATAGAAGACTGCTACAAGGATCATTACATATCCGGGTAATCGAAAAAGAGTCTGAGCACTATCTGGGTATTCACGGTATCCATTCCCTTCTAGGATGTTTGTTGCAATGATATGATACTCATCAACGAACCTGTCTTCTTCATAAAAATCAGGGCGTATTTCACTGAGCTTCGGAATCGCCCAAAAAACGATCCATGATTTCAGTATAAAAAGGACAAACAATAACAAAGCTAATCTAAGTCGCCATTTTGATGTAATGATGTTCTGGTTCGAAGTAATCATGTTTGAAATCCGAAATATCCTTAATGAACGATTATGACCAAGATCTCTTTATGCCACTGTCATAGAGAGTGATAAAAGACATGGTCTTTGAAAAGAGGTTTGTCGATACCGTCTCTTTGAATCTATAAAAATGCACAGCTCGCCCCGTTAAATAGTGCTTCGTGCACTCGAAGAAATTCAACGGGGCAAGCGAATTACAATAAAAACTTCCTTACCTTTGTGAGATTCCCTGCTGCTTACTGCAGGGATCTTCTATATCCGAATCGCTTATCAATATCTTTGACAACACGGTCGGCGGTATGTCCATCCCAAAGCTCCGGGATTGAACCTGTAGTGGAATTTACCTGGAATACCTCATCAACACGTGATTGGATATTTTCTATGCTGCATAACCGGTTCGTTCCCATGGAGACCGTAATAGGCCTTTCAGTGTTTTCCCGCAGTGTGAGGCACGGGATACCAAGGTAAGTCGTCTCCTCCTGTATTCCACCGGAATCGGTTATTAGAAATTTGGAGTTAAACACAAGATTCATAAATTTGACATAGCTTAACGGTGCAATCATAATCAAGTGTTCATTCATATCAAGCCTTGAATACAGCCCAAAGGCTTCCAGGTTTTTTTTAGTACGGGGATGAACAGGGAAAACGACTTTACATTTACTTGCGATGTATTCCAGTACATCACAGATATTCTTCAAATTGTCCTGTGTATCAACATTAACCGGCCTGTGAAGGGTCGCGACGGCATAATTTCCAGCATCAAGCCGCAATTCTTTCATCATGTTTTCCTTTTCGATCTCTTTTCTAAGAAGTTCAAGAGAGTCAATCATGATATTCCCGACCCTCTTGATTTTTTCCGGTTTAATTCCTTCATTAAGCAGGTTTTGATCTGCATCTGGCGAAGGCGTCCATAGGATGTCTGAAAGAGCGTCCGTAACAACGCGATTGATTTCTTCCGGCATGTTCCGATCAAAAGAACGAAGCCCTGCTTCTAGATGGGCGACCTTGCAGCCCAACTTCACAGCAGCGATGGTGCAGGCCATCGTGGAATTTACATCACCGACGACAACAACAAGATCAGGCTGTTCTTTGGTGACGACTTTTTCAAAGGCGATCATGACATTGCCAGTCTGTTCAGCATGGGTGCCGCTTCCGATTCCTAAGTTTATATGAGGGTGAGGAAGAAGAAGATCCTTAAAAAAGAAATCTGACATCCCAATATCGTAATGCTGTCCCGTGTGTATGATCTGAGGAGCAGCCCACCTCTCTTTCTTCAACGCATGGAAAAGAGGAGCAACTTTCATAAAGTTGGGTCTAGCAGCAGTTATAAGGAAGATCTTTGCCATTATAGAATTCCTAGATGTTTCAAAATATTCTGTAGAGATAATTGATTAGGGAGAAAGCTCCTATGTGTAAATCATGGAGCCCCACGGGTAAACCCGTGGTCCCATTTTGTTACCCATCTTCGCCTTCGGCTTCCGACTTCGCCAAAGGCTTTGACGCGACAAAACGCCGCGGTTATCCGCCACATCCCCCATGCGACATCGCTCCGTAGCGTAAGCTAATCCTCGACTCCATTCTGGGCGTTTTAGCATTCATCCACGGGCAAGCCCGTGGTCTTCTGCGAAAACGGATAAAGACCGGCGGCTTTTAGGCGCTATTAGGTTTAAGTCTTCTGCGCATTCGAAGTAAATAAAGAAAGAAAACAATGTTCCCGATGAAATACCTTTGAAACAACCGTTTGGGCTCTTGGATAAATCGAAATAGCCATTCAATCCCGAGTTTCTGAACCAATGGAGGCGCACGTTTCACTTTTCCAGCAAGAAAATCGATAATCGCACCTCCGGCGACAGCGATTTTTATATTCTTTAATAAGTTTAAGTTACTCTCTATCCATTTCTCCTGAAGAGGGACACCCATGCCGACAACAAGCAATTCTGCACCGGAAGCATTTATTCTATCAAGAACCTCTTTATTATCATTTTCATCAAAGATATAGCCGTGGTTCACTCCGGAAATGCAATGATCGCCAAGCTTTCTTTCAAAATTCTTCTTTGCCCGTTCAGCAACCCCAACTCCAGCGCCTAAAAGAAAAACCTTTTTGCCGCGAGAGTACGCATGTCTAATAAGTTTCGGAATGAAATCTGAACCGTTCATATTTTCTTTTAGTTTAATACCCAATAACTTGGAAGCCATGTGTACGCCTATTCCATCATTCAATACTATTCCCGCATTATTGAGTGATGCAAGATATTGATCGTCCTTTTGCGCCACATTGAAACAGTGGGCGTTGAGAAAATAAATCGTATGCTTTTCATTAGAATCAAAAAACCCATTGCATATGGATAAAGCTTCAGATGTGTTAAGAATATTGATTTGAGTATTCAGAAACGGTGTTTTATTCATATGTCGTTTATTGCCCGCGTTATACTGAAAATATTGCTAATCCGCGTATTCCAAGTATCATTTTCAAGGCATGCTCCGCAAAATATCTCTGTATTGTTGAAGAGCTGATGCGGAAGAATAATGACTCTTTACAAAAGAAAGAGCGTTGTTCACCAGACTCTGCCGTAATTCAGTATCATGATATATACTCTCTATTGAGTGTTTGAATTCCAAAGGTGTATCTGCAATAAGGATATGTTTTCCGTTTGAAACAGGAATCCCCTCACATCCGATATTTGTAGATATGACAGGAATACCGAAGGAGAAAAGATCGAGGACTTTGATCCTCATCCCGCCTCCTATTCGCATGGGAACAACACTGAGGAGTGAATCATCTATATATGGCCTGAGATTATCGACATATCCTGTAATACAGACGGAATCGGACCTTAAATCTAAAATAGTTTTTCCTGGAGAATTTCCTACAATCAAAAACCTCCATCCCTTTATATCAAGATGGTATTTTTTGAAGACATTATGAAAGAACCAGGTGACAGCGTCTTCGTTAGGAAACCATGACATGGTCCCTAAAAAAAGAATCGTCTTTTTCTTAAAGGATTTGTCGTGCAGAACAGGACTAATATCTTCGACATAAAAAGGGGCTATCACGCAACGCGCCCTGTTTTCTGTCATTCTATCTATCAAGGAAAGGTCTCTTTTCGTGATGGCTAGGGTCAAATCGGCTTTCATGCAACTTTCTTTTTCATAGCGAACAACCTTAAGGTATTCAAGATGAAGAAGCAGTTTTGTGAGGACGTTTTTTGTGACATCCATGCGACGCCGGATAATCTCATATTCGAGATTGTGCTGGTCTAATATGACAAAGATAGTCTTCTTATGATTATCATCAGGAACATACTGAAAGAGCGGCAAATGGTCGATATAGATAGTATGATATCGCTTTTCAGTAAGTTTACCTGCGACAATCCTTCTCATTTCAGGAGATGAATATTTTGAAACAATATAAGGGTATTTTGTTATGAATGATTTGAGCACTTCCCAACAGAGCAGAAATGGGGTTTGTGTATGCCGCAATCTCTTAAGAACAACATTTACTGAAATCCCTAATCTCTTAATATCTCTTATATATTTTCTGTCAGACTTATCTTCAATGAAACATAACAAGTCAATCTCAAATAGGTCAATTAGAACCGATAATGTGTGATATGTTTTTATCTTGCCTCCATTATCCAATGGATAGGGCAACAAATTAGTAATAAAGAGCATTTTCTCTTTCATAGCATTGGAGATTGCTTACAGCAACCCGAGTATGTCCCTAAGTCGATTTTCCCATGTGTTCTCTTTTGCGTACTGTATGAGGTGTCCATTATCCGGATTAATAGCCTGATCGCTATGAACGAATTCCAGGAACTCATCCTTATCTTGAGCCATCAGACAGGGGGACTCCAACAACTTGAGTTCCTCCCAAGAGGTACTGATTACCTGTTTGCCCAGGCTGAAATATTCATACATCTTTATGGGATTGACACATCTCACGAGCCTGTTTGATCTGAAAGGAATTATACCGAAATCCGCATAGAACATATAGTCAGGAATATCCTTAAACGGCTTGGGGCCCAAGTAATGGATGTTGTTTTGGTTCAACGTAGATATTTTTCCAAGCCTGTCCGGGCCAATGATGCAGAAGTTCATTTCGGGCGAATGGCTTGCTGTATACGCCAGAAGGTCCTCATCAAACCAATCATCGATAGCGCCCACATATAACGCTATTCTCCCCTTGATGTGTCCAAACTCTTTAGGTTTAACATATTCTTCTCGGATAAAAGATGTAATATCAACTCCGTTTGGGCAATGGATGAAAGAGACGTCTTTGTATTTTCTTTTCATGTCGCTAATCAAAACTTTTGATGTCACAATGACTACATCGGAAGATAAAAGGGCCTCTTCATGCGCATCCATGAGAACAGGGCCAGCCTTTTGAAATGCTTCAATGTCATCGAATATACGATAGATACTTTTCTTATGCTCGACTATACCCTTCCAGAATATCTGGTTTGGACAGTCTATCCAAAGCACATCGATATTCTCAAAGAGATGCCTTCTCAAAATGCCTGTGACGGATGGAACTGTGAATCTGTAGGCGTTCTGCAGGAACCATTTTTTATCGAAAATCGTAAAATTATGGTGTGGGAGTAATGAAAAGGGGACATAAGTAAACAGATTGGATTTGATATGTTCTCCACCACGAAAATAGTTTATGAAACGAGAAACTTTGTCCTTTCTGTCTTTACTCAGAAAGAGGTTGAAGGGTGAAAGATAATTCGAGAAATAGAGAACGTTCCAATTATGTCTTGAGAGGACTCTGGCATAGTGTTGGGCCCCGACCTGTATAAAACTTGAATAATAATGGGGGGCTGCGAATATAATTCTACTCATGTTTTATTCTGAAAAAAGAATAGATGTCCGAATTGAACATACATAATAAGAGAACATCTCCGAAGGGATTGAAAAGCCACAGAAAGAAGACTAATCCTCAATAAAATGGGAATGCCGCTCATACTTCTCAAGGATCCCAATCAGCATTCCTATAACAAAGTATAGTTTCAAGTCTTGAAAACCGGAATATCCAAACACATAGTAGAAAACAGTAACTAGAGAATAAAGGAATATAAATATGGCCGTTTTTTTATAGGCAACGGGCTCTTTACTAAGACTGTTCATTAAAATTAATCGGTATGATTTGAAGACCGTCCCGAAAAGAATCAAAGCGAGAAAAACAGCGCCAAGAATGCCAAAAATGGCAAGAATGGAAAGATAGGCGCCATGTCCTCCGGAAATAAGCTGTTCATTTATAAAATTCAACCGTTCCGGTACTCTCCCGCTATAGACACCAATGCCCTTTCCGAATAAAGGATTATCCAAGAAAATATCCCAGAAATATGAAAAAGTAACGGCTCTTCCGGGATCTTGCTGCGTGAACCCTCCTTCCTCTATCAGGGTCAAACCGCTAATTCTTTTTATTTGTGTCGGAAGAGAGACGAATTGTGCCATTAAGGCCACAGTCAAAACAATAATACCGCAAGCCAAAACAAGACGCGCAGAATATTTCTTGTAAAACAAGGACAAGTATATAATGGTGGCGAAAACAATACCAAAGAATAGAGCCCTGCCTCCACTGATTATTCCAAAGATCAGATAGACAACGATTAATAATATCCTCAAAGTGTTTACCCGTTGAGAAGAGTAGGCCATAAGGGCAGGGACTGCTAGCCAGACAAGATTGTCGAAACCTCCCATCCTTTTAGCACCCGAAGCCGTTATATACGGCTGGTTAAAAGATGTATCAAACAGAATGGATGCCAGACCTGTAAACTTCAAAAGAGCCAAAATCATGGTTATAAGGATGAAAAACCTCAATACCTTATTCTCATCAAAAGAAGTAACTGAAAAATACCATGAGGAGCTTAAGAAGACCATCATTCCAGCAAATGTATTTAAATAGGAAAGACCCACCATTTTGGTTTCATGATGTCCCATATCCATGGAAAAGACCGAAAAGGAGTTCTTTGCATAACTTATCACAAGGCAGAACAGCAGGAGACAAAAGGCAATGATGAAAGGTCGGCTGTGTCTTCCTAGCTGAATAGGATGGTCATTAAGAATCATGAAACTAAGTATTGAGATGAGGAAGAGTGGTGTGACAATAAGAGAAACAGGAAACTCGTTAATAGGGCCGATTGTCAGTACGAGAGGATAGAAGATTGACACAATGAACACATAAAACTGCGCGCTAGGGCCGAGACAAAAAAATAAAATGATAGCACCTAAACCAATGCTAAATTGCCAATTACACCAAGCGATCGCCAAGCCGAGACAAAGTGGAATAGCTATATAGGCTAATATATTCAGCTTGTTATCATATAATTTAGACAGTGTCATTTGTGTCACCATTGAAAAATGTATCTTTTATGTAAGCCGAAATTTCCTCATAAATCAAGAACAAATCATACTCACGGAACAAAAAGAGCATCACAAAATATATCAATATTCCTAGGAAGATAACCAGAAACAGATTCAGGATCAATGGACCGGGTAAGCTATCATGGAGGTAATATACAACAATTCCCATTATCAATGAGGCTACGAACACCCTTAGTAACGTTTGGAAAGGGAAATGCCAAGTGTAGAACCGTCGTGACAGAATGACGATCAGCGCGAAATACAACCCATATGAAAGGAAAGTGGAATAAGCGGCAGCAATATAGCCATATTTCGGGATGAATATAAAATTGATCATAAGATTAAAAAGGCCGGAAATTACGACACTCCACATGATTAAGGAGGTTTGTTTATGAAAGAGAAGTCCTCTCTGGAAATGCTGCTGCAAACCAAAAAGGAAGACTCCGGATACGACTAAGGGCAAGATAATAAAACCACTTTGATATTCCTCTGCCGTACAAAGGCTGATAATTGGTTTCGATAGGACTACAAGTCCCGTAACAGCAGGGAAATAGATGATCAAGAAGTAACGGGCAATGCTGGTTGAAAAGATTTTGCTCTCTGCTTCTCCTTCTTTTTCCCAGATATTAAAAGCGAGAGGTCCTACAACTAGCGTAAATAAAGATATCATCAGCATAATGCTTTTATCGGCTATATCATAGCTCGCTGAATATATACCGACTTCATGTGCCCCTCTGTATAGATTTATGACATATCTGTCGGAAAGGCTCAGTATCCAGGCGGCCAGGTTTCCAATAACAAGCGGCAGACTGTATTTTGCGATGGTTTTTATCAAACCGGGTTCTATAATGAATGGGAACATACGTGCTGATTCAATGGTCCGTCGCCACATAAATGGCAAAATTAGAGAAGTGCTTAGAATTGGTCCCCACAACAAAAAGGCAATATCCCTCCTGAATGAGGATATGAGTAGCAAAGAAAATCCTATTCCCCCTATACTTTTTATAGAGGTAAAGAGACTATATGATCCTGCTTTTCTCTGTGATCTGAGCAAATCCAAAAGGATATTGAATTGAGAAGTCACAGCCAGAATCCCTAATCCGATAAAAAGAAAAGAGAACAACTGCGGTTCAAAAAAAGCTTTAGTGGTGAAGAGAACGACTGATGAGATAACTAGAAGGGCTAAGATGGAGACAAGGTTTGAATAAAAAACACTTGTTTCAAAGCTGTGAAGTCGTTTCTCCTTTTCATAAGCAGGGTAGAACCTGATGACTCCCATGGGCAACCACCCAAGAATGGTTGCCATGACCATGACAGTGGCCATTACGATGCTGTAATTCCCATATGCCTGAGGAGAGAACAATCTTGTGAAGATCGGGATGCTTAGAAATCCTACAATGGCAGGAACAACCGTAGCGGGAAGATATTTGAACATATCTTTGAAGACTGTTTCAAACATATTTCTCCATATCATTACTCAATCAACATCGAAGATATCTCATTTCGAATGGAAGAAGTGCCGCTCAATAAATCGCTGACGAGGCTTCATCTAATATTGAAAAATAATTGACTATGACTTATGAATACTATTCGGGGAAAACCACTTTTATTACATTTTGCCCACTGCGAATAATGTATCTACTTAATAGCTTCGAAAAAACCTTTGTGGACATCTGAAATGACCCATTTGAACTTTCCGGTCGCTGATAGCTCTACGGATTGTGTAATCTCAATTTCAACTTTCATGTCGACACCAAGAATTCCCTTTAGTCCCTGCCTTATAATGTCTGCTTCTTTATCTAATGTCTTTGGATCATGTTGATCCCAAGGGACAATTTTGACTTTGATGGAATCAAGAGATTTTTGAAGGAGCTGTGTGCTCTTGATTGCCTTAAGATCTTTCATAGGATGTGTAATAATCGCCGGAGATATCGGAATACCACCGGTCGTTACGATGAAATCTTCAAGTCTCCCCTCTACTCCAGAGAAAACAGGATATTCATGCCTGCCGCAGCCCTTGCATTCCGAATCACTTAGCCCATAGGCAACATCTGTGGTGCGATATCGAATAAACGGATTAAGATGATTGAGAAAACCTGTTCCTATGATCTCTTTGGTATTCTCGTCTATTTCAGTTATTCCGTATTGCGGAAGGCAATGATAATCATGACTGGTCTCGCATTCTGTCGCCAAAACTACTTTTTCCGCCATACCGTAAAAGCTGAAAACACGACAACCAAATACTTCTTCAACGATTTGCCTTTCCCATGCATAGACAGCTTCAGACGCAAATAGTATGGCTCTGATTTTTATTGGAACGATCAATCCATGCTGCTTTATCGTTAGGGCAAAGAGTGCTATTGCGCTTGGATATCCATGGAGATAAGAGGCCCCTGACTTCTTCATTTCTTCCAAATAGAGCCTCATGATTTCGAGACTGCCCACCCGAGGTGATAACCTCAAAGTTCTACTCTTTAGATAATATTCCGGTATATTATCTTGTATGACGGGACCCCTCATTTGTATCAAAGGGTCATCCGGAGTCACACCCACACGGGACCATTGATGGTAAATGAAAGCCCGTTCCATTTGAGTGGTCCATTTGTTTTCATAGAATTGCAGAGGTTTGCCTGTCGTGCCGCTCGTATTGACCCTGTGAAATTCTTTTTTCCTGGATTTTTCTTCAATAATTGTGTTGTAATTTTGTCTGAACACATCTTTGGTCAAATAGGGGAGACTCTTAAGGTCTTCGAAGTTCTGAATATGATTTGGTTTTAGACCTCTTTCATCGAACAACCTTCTATAATAGGGCACACAATCATAGGCATGCCTTAATAGCTTTTCCAATTGACTGATTTGATATTCCTCCAGCCTCTCTCTACCCCACCACTGTGACCGCTGCAAAAAATGATAGGTCTCCCAAAACACCTTTCCGAAGCGGATGCGGGATGGGATTACTCCGTAAAGAGACCCAAGAGATCTCAGGATCGGAAAAGGAAGTCTTCTGATAAGTTTTCTGAAGCTCATTTATTTCTGACATACTCCTTATATTGACAGAATGAGTGCACGCTTCATTCATGCCAAGACATCGTTATTCTGGTGAAGGCAATTTCTGAATCAGTAACCTGCGTTTTCCACTGCTTGTTCTTGGAATTTCATCTTTGTATTCAAAGTGAAATTCAATATCTCCTGCTACACCTTTTTGT
Source organism: uncultured Desulfobacteraceae bacterium (assembly GCA_964520425.1). GTDB lineage: Bacteria > Desulfobacterota > DSM-4660 > Desulfatiglandales > HGW-15 > JAFGFY01. The sequence continues at coordinate 54,393 of CAZFMX010000004.1, read as the reverse complement.
AGCGCGCTTGAAATCCGACGTTCCTCTGCTTTCGTATAGTCTTGCGCCTTAACGATATTGACGACTACCTCTCCGGCTTTTTCCTGGTAAAATTGGAACTGCCTAACAAAATTACTATCACCCAAGACCTCGTATTGGATCGTGCTTAATGGGATCAAATGGTTTTTTCTGGAAAGAAGGAAATCCTGAATTCTCCCCCGGATCCTTTCAATCAAAGGATAATTCCGCCCGCAGTCACATGTCTTGCTGGAATAGACTGCAATATCCCCTGTTTTGTATCTGATAAAGGGCATAGCCTGGTTATTAAATCCGGTCGCCACGATTTCCCCGGTCTCACCATCTTTCTCCACAGGTATTCCCTTTTCATTGACGATCTCGGTAAATCCATATTCCGGTGAAATATGATATGACGTACTCTTTTCACACTCACCGGCTAAAACAGCCCGCTCAGAGTGCCCGTAGAAACTGAAAACACGGCATTGAAAGACATCCTCGAGCAACTCTCTCTGCCAAGAGTATATATTTTCTGAAGCACACAACAGGGCTTTTACACTATGGAAAGGACGAATACTTCTCTCTTTCATAAATCTGCCCAGAATCATGATTGAAGATGGATACACATGAAGGAAATCGGGCTGAAACTGCCGGATCTTCTCAACGTATTTCGGCAACGCCTCATTGGTCATTTGATAGGAAGAAAGCATCAGGATCTTTTCCGCAGGATGGTACATCCAGAACCTGCCTCCCTTTGTCGATTGAAGAATATTCCCTCTCAGTTCGATGCATTTATCTCCTGCCTTAAAACCGATCCTGCTCCACAAATTAAAGATAAAGGCTCTCTCCCGAGCCTCAGAAATACCTCTCTCATGATAGAAGCCCAAAGGATCTCCTGTTGAGCCGCCCGTCGAAACATTCTCCAATCGTGACCTGGGATAATTCTCTGCTACCAAATCATGTAAGTTGTTCTGAATGATCGTTTTTGTCAGGAATGGCAATTTCCTCATATCTCCAAAGTCCTTGATACTCTCAGGACGCAAAGCCATCTCATTAAAGACACATCGATAGTAAGGAACATTCCGGTAGGCATGATGCAAGAGGTGTTCTAATCGATTCATCTGATACTCTTGAAGCCTCTCCCTGCTCCACCATTGGGAGTTCTCCAGAAAATCATAAGATTGCCGAAAGACCCTTCCATATCGAAGCCGTGGAGGAAGGCAACCCATCATGTATCTGATGGGTTGTATAATCGATTCTGGAAGTTTTTTGACAATCTCTTTCATCTCTTTCTGATTCGAATTTTATTCGTGAAATCCGTGTTTATATCTATCATGGATCTGAGAAATACAGCCCCTTCTTTGTGACCATATTCTCTTGAATAGGCCCCTTCTTTCTCAATAAAAGATCCATTCTGCAAAGAAATATCGTAATCACGAGCCCCATTACCCAAGCAGAGATTAAAGGTCAGTTTGTGAGGCATATCGCCCAATATTCGTTCGTTTATTTCACAAGTCTTTCCATCATTATACACGACGATATTTCTTTTATGAGTTATATTCTTTCCAGGATATTCCATGGACCCTTTAAAAACAATGGCATTATCAGTCTCGGTCAATTCACATTGGCGGCATTTTGTGCCTTGAATCATCTCAAAAAGATCGCCTGAAATGTCATTTTGTTCAATACGATCTATTTTAATGGTATTATGAAACGATGTGCTCCGAAATCTGTTTCGCCATTCAGGAAATGGGGTATATGTATAGGTGCCAGGATCCACGATAATGTCTTTACCATTGAGCATCAATTCAAAACTCAGCCTATCATTGTGTGTATGGGCACCCTTACCGACTTGTTCATTAGGTCCGCAAGACACAAAACAGTAATGATTTTTATGCCTCATGACATACCAGCCGGCGTCAGGAAAAGCCTTGGAACAGAGTTCTTCCTTCCGGTATGGCAGGTCTTTCCAAATTCCATGTCCCTCTTTCCCGAATACCCAAAAGGCCTCTTCATCAAATGGAAAGATTTTAAGTTTAAAATCCGAATCCCGAAAATGAATCGCCGCCAATGAGAGAAGATAGGCATGATCAAGTGTCGGTCTGCTGGTAAAAATCAGAAACCTTCCACTGTCATTATCTCCGATTTGGGGAATTCTACCGTCAGGCTTCAAAGAATACAGGGAAAATGTGAACATTTTTTTGAGTTTTTTGTTATAGGCGGAAGAAAAGCATATCCCGCATCTTTGTGCAAGAACGTCAGAATAAAAGAATAGCTCTAAAACCAATCGATGATACGCTGTAGATCCTTCGAAGTTACAGCCATCGTCATAGACCTGTTTCTTGATTTCCCTTTCCAATTCCCTCATACAGAAACGCCGCCATCTATCGCTTTCCTTAAAAAACGGACAATACAGGGCGATAAAAAAAAGACCGACAATATTGGAGAGATAATGGTTAGCCTTCGGTATTTTCTTCTCTAGATGTCGCTGGATGAATCTGCCGTGATTATAAATGCTTAAGAAAAAGGACCGCCAAAAATCCTTAGAGAAAACAGATTCGTCAAGGAAATATTCTTGAGCGACCAACCAGTTTGCCGCCCTGATAGCGACATCCATGGTGCTTGCCCAGTTCACTCCGAAACCGACCCTGTTGTTTCTTATCCAGTCATCGATTTGATTTCTGAATTCATCGGCATATGCTTTGTTCCCTGTCAGGACATAAGCCTGTCCCAATAGGGGCAAGTGCTGAAACCGGGACAACTCCCATGGGACCTTGATATCAACACCCGGTTTGTCTCCAAAGCGGACGCGGCTGTGAAGGTTTTGCGGATCCCAACGATAACCTGATTTAAAATCCGTATGCCAGTCAATTGGTTGATATCCATCTCCAGGTTGGCTCAATTCCTTAGGCCCGCTTGAGAGAAGGTCAAAAACATGCTGACATATCACTGTTGCGGTATCTGTTTTTTCTTGTTTTTTATCAGGGAAGAGATCATCATAGTCATCAGTAGAAAACTTGAAAACCCTCTTTCCATTCCTTAAATGTTCTTCACAGTCTTCTCCATGTGTTACACGGGAGAACCGGATCGTGTCGTCTTTTCCGTCTTTCATAAAAACATATTCTAGATAATCGAGTGCACTTTTTCCGAGTGCTGAAGTTTTCCTGATTATACTTCTGGGCAACTTGATCCCCATAAAATGATTCATAGTACGAGCCCGTTATCTTCTATGCCAGGGGCTTCTTTATAGCCGTAATTCCTTTTGCGATCCTGTTTTCTTTAATCCAGGCGCTATGGAAATATACTTTCCCTCCCATTCGCCTCTTGAAATCTGCCACTCCTTTTATCCCGCCACTCTGCCGAAAATCATAATACTTTATCCCTTTTGCCAGGCAATACATGAAAGCATGATGTAACATATACTGCCTCCCCTGTAATTTTGAATATTCTCTGTCATAATAGGAGACGAAGCCTGTGCAGTAATCATTCCAATATAGCATGATCTCTCCACCAATCATTCTATTCTTGAAATAAACAGACCATAGTCTGATATATTCACTCTTTAGATCACAGATATTCTGAAACAATGTAAAAGGGTAGTCTGTCAGGATGTGTTCCCAGTGCGTGGTCGATTTCAGGTATATTCTGTATAGTTTTTTGTATTCATTCAGTGAATCCGCTTTCCTTATTTCGAGCACATTATCTTTTAGGTTTTTCTTAACCCCATCTCTGTTTCTTTTATGATATTTCTCCAGGAGATCTTTTTCATCCAGGCATTTAGACAATTCAACCACATGGGATACATCCTCAATTTTCTTAAAGCCGGGAAGGTCTTTTTTTGGGGCAAAGGGATTGCCCCGAATGACAAACATATGGTGTCTTTTGACCATTGAGCCTATGTATTCATCAAGTTCATCGATCTGATCTTGACTAAGAGGCCTATCGGAAATGGGCCCGCCATAGGTGTAGGCGGCACCTGAAATGTAGTTATTCCATCCCAAGGCTCTCCTTAGTGAAGAGCTCTTTTCCCGCATGAAAGGGAAGACTGCCCTCGTTCCGTCATCAAAAAGGAATCCTTTTGTCATATCGAGATAGGAGAAGGTCTTGACCATTAAGTCCGACCAATATGGGGTGTGGAAAAAGGTGGCGTGCGGACAGCTTCGCGCAATCTCTTTCCAAAAATTTCGCTCTATCGTCTCAATGACTTTCATGGGTGAACTGAAAACAACCTGCCAGAAGATATCGAGTTCTCTTATTAAGTTTGAATAAATAAATTCTGCTATAACTTCCTATTCGTTCATCCACATTCTAACAGAATAAATAGACCTACATGTCTGTCTTGTTATTATACAGGAACTGGACTGAAGGAGCAAAGCCGATGTATATGTCTAACATGGATTATGCGGGTGGTCTCTAAGAGGGAGGTCAGACCTTAGTCCATTCGTTGAAAGCGATATGTTTTAGAGGTTAAACTCGCTATATGCTCTGATATAGCCGTTTCGGAACATAAAAACGTCTCTTATTGAGAATACCGCCCAGCAGATTTGCCCCGGCTTTGGTCAGTCGATCTTTTGCTCGATAAGCAACTTCCCACCGAGTCTCCTCGGCTGCGACAACCAGGACGACACTATCAAGCAAGCCACCCAGTATGACGGCATGACTTTCTTCCCAAACGGCCGGCGTGTCGAAAAGGACAAAAGTATATTCATTCTTCAAGTATCCAAGCAAATCAGTAAATACCTTTGATTCAAAAATGTATCTATTGATTGGTTCGTCAGTCTGTCCTGCACAGAGTATGTCCAGATTATTGACAGAAGACGGCTGAATAAAAGAGCTCTGGCTTTGGCCTGATACAAGCATGTCTGCCAATCCGGGGGCGCTATCTATGCCAAAAATCTGATGAGTCAAGGGATCCTCAAAGTTTGTGTCTACGAGGAGTACCCTTCCATATCCTCGATCAGCCAGCGCGCCGGCCAGGTAGGCCGAGATTGTGCTGACCCCTTCACCATGATGGCAGCTTGTAATGGAAAAGACACGTTGGGATTCCCTTTCGTCCTTTATCAAGGCCATCAAACGTTCCAACAGGATCTCACACTGAGTTTTCAGCTCAGATGATTCACCATACTCCGGCGGTACTCCTTGTTCCAAGAATGGGATAGCTCCCAATACGGGGATCTGCAACTTTCCTTCAATATCTTCAGGCGTTTTCAACGTATGGTCAAAGTAGTCAGTCAACAACACAAGCCCAAGCCCGCCGAGAAGACCCACCAAGGCTCCAAGAAGGAGATTAAGCAGAGGTTTTGGGCTGACCGGCGTTTGAGGTAAAGTAGGCGCCTGGAAAACGCGGATGTTGGAAATCTGTGCCTGTTCTAGGATTCCATCGATCCGGGATTCCTCGAGGTCCCCCGCGTATTTCCTGTAATTATCCTCCTGTAGTTCCTTCTCCCTCTCAAGGCGATTAAGTTTATCTTCTGTTTCGATAATATCTTGTAGCTCGGTCTCTACTTTATCCACTAGGCCAGTCAGTGTTACGGCCTTTGCTTGAAGTGACGCAAGCAATGCTTCTTCGGTCGCCAAATCCAATTCCAGGGCTTGACGTGTCTCGTTGAGTCCTCGTTCTACTGTCTTGGCATCAATCGCTTCAGTGAGAAGCATTTTGGCACCATCAATCTGCTTTCGGATATCCTGGGCGAATATACTCGTATCGGTAAAATCGGTTAAGATTTCGTTTTGCTTCAACTGAAGTTCATTAACCGCCTCTCGCATAGTATCCGCCGCTGACAATGCCCCTCCTGTAGTCTCGTTGGTTATCAATCTCTCGGGAAGCACTGATATCACTTCTTTCAGGACACCGATTTTGGCTGTAGAAGCGGCAATGGCGGAGTCTGTTTCTTCTTTGTCTCTTTGCATCAAAGATTTTCTTTCCAGGAGAAAACGCCTCTGATCCTCCACTGAGCCTACGCCGGATGTCGATTTGATCGCTTTGATCCTATCCTCAGTCCTTGCGAGTTCATCCCCCAACATCTGTTTTTGTTGATCAAAGAAATCATAGGCTCCTTCCGTACGATATATCTTAAAACGTTTTTCAAGGTAGCGTTCAATGACATCAGAGAGGGTCGCCATGGCCACTCGGGGGTTTTCAGCCGTATATGCCAGATCGATAATATTGCTTGTCTGAACGACCTCAATGGTCAGGTTATTCATCAATTTTTTGATGGCACGGCCGCGCTCGCTTTCTTTTGGGGAAGATATCGGTGAAGAGACCCCTTCACCAGCGGGCATTTCATCATCCAGGATAGTATCCACGCCGAGAGAATCCACAACCGAGGCAGCAAGCTCCTCACTGATGAGAATCTCTACCTCTGAATTCAGTTCCTGTTCCCTGCTGAGAAGAATGTTAACCGGTTGTACTTCCGTGGTGGTCTCATCCAGATTGATGCTTTCCCGGCCGATTTGGACCAACAGTTTGGCATCGGATTGATACACATCAGGCATCAGCAAAGTCCCTAGGATCACGGCTATCATCACGCACACGAAGAACAGAATGAGATTCCGTTTATACCGGAAGACCACACTATAGAAATTTCTTAGGAGATTATCTGAAGACGGCTGTTTATATGTTTTTTCCTGCATTTCATCTCCAAAGCTGTTTATCAAAGCAAATGTGGTTCACTGCCAAGCCCATTGCCCCTTCAAATTTTCCAAATGACAGAATTTCATGACAAGAAATCTCGAAACGATACGACGCCTGAGTTTCTTGGGGTCTAAGTCTCTGTTTAAGCCTGCACAGTCAGTGACATGATCACTGTACATTATACGGGTTCGTATCAATCCCGATTGTTTTATTGCCGGATGTATATGAATAGAAGAATCCGGTCTGTGGCACGATTTTGTTGATGTATTGATCGATCCACTGGTTGATCCTAGCGATTCTGGTCCGGGGGACCCACACAATATCGTACGGCTCCAGGTAAAAGGGTCGTCCTTCCTTGCCCTTCAGGACATCACTGAAATCAAGGGCACAGCCGTATCTTTGGCCGTCCTTGTGTCGTATGACGACCACGTTTTTAACCTCAGCAGATCTCATATCAAAACCGCCCGCCCGCATGATGGCTTGAAGGGCCGTCATCTGACCGGCCAGATTCAATGAAGCGGGCTCTTTAACCTCCCCTCCCACGAAGACCTGATCCTGCACCAATGTTCGAGAGATGACGACGAGGTCCGGATGCTTCATCTCTTTGGCGTAAAGCTGCATCAATTCTTCTCTCAGTTCGTTGGGGGTTTTCCCCTGGGCCATGATCGTGCCGATAAATGGTAATTGAATTTCCCCATCTCGCTGGATGGTTCGGCTTAGGTTGAAACGCGGTAAGTATGTAAAATTAATCTCGATATCATCTCCAGGACCAAGAGTCACCCTGGATCTGGGAACCGGCTGCAATTCCGAGTATGGATCTGATATATATGGAGAGCTTCCGCAACCGAAGAGGATGACAATTACACAGACTGCTCCAACAACGCTGAACAGCCTGATAACCCGCAAAGAGATTAATAAGTGCATCATGCGCCTCATCCTTTTGAATGCTATATTTTGTAAAGATAGTGAAAGGATAGTGACATTTTTTGGATTGTTTCCTTCGATTAGATAATGTAAAGGTAATGCTTAAGTCAATAAAAAAATTGACGTAATCTATTCAGGATCTGACATAATTCTGGAAATTCTCCTTGAAGAATGATACCAGTATAGTGGAAAAAAAAGATCTTCCCGCAGAACATGGGGAAAAGCGATAGAATTCTGCAATCCTAGTGCCTGGCATTAGATGAACTTTTTTACATCATATCAACAAGTTAACTTGACATACCCCGTCTACTGAGCGACACATGAATGGGTCTTGACTCATTGGTTTTGCCATTTTATAAGGCTGTTTATTGAAGGAAGTCCTGTATCAGTTGTGCTTCGATTCTCAGAGAAAAGAAAATGCCTGTATGATGAGAGTGTCGCCATGAAACATTTGAAAAGAATATGTCTCTTTGCCATCATTTGCCTAATGCTGACTTTGGCTGGGCAGAGGATTATTCTAGCTGAAAACAAAAAAGATCAGTTCATGGCTGAAGAAGCATATGATTTTCTGTTTACTACGGCGATGAAGATCATCGGTGGAGATCCCGGCTTCAACGGAGTGATTGTCATGATAAGCAATACCTACAACGCAGAGCCGCGACTCAAAGACTACCATCGTCCACGCAGAACCGAATATACATCCTTTAGTTTTGACGGGTACTGGATGAGGCATGCCAGATACAGAGATCCGATCGGCCTCAACAATTGGAATAGAGACGAGAAGAAGTTCTATGAAGAAGATAATACACCCGGGAGATGGCACTTTAGAGTGAGATGGACGACCAGAAAAGAAAACACCATAAATTGGGGACAAATCAACGTCATTCAGTTTGGTGAGGTAATGCCCGATGTCTATTTCACGGAGCATGGCGGCCTCAAACGGCGTTATGACTTCTCACTCACGAATCGTTTTCCGGATAAATTTCATACGGAAATGGGGTACGTAAACGGCGTTTGGATTGCTTTGGGGGGACCTTACCCATTGGAAAAACCATAGAGTAATCGAGGGCTATATGAAAACGATAAAAAAAATCAGCATTTTTCTCCTACTTTTCGTCCTGGGGTGTACCGCAGCGGATTCGAAAAAAGCCGGACGAGAGTCTCCTTTGATAACGGTTGAAAAGTCATATTATCCCAGCGGGCAGCTAAAGGAAGAAATCCCGTATAGAAACGGGATAAAGGAAGGCCTGGCTCAGGAATACTTTGAAAACGGCATGCTTAAAGCAAAGGTGAGTTACCAGTTGGGAAAGAAAGAAGGCCTGGCTCAGGAATACTTTGAAAACGGCAAGATCAAGGCTGAGACGAATTTCAAGGATGGAAAGGAAAAAGGTCTGGCTCAGGAATTTTTCGAGAATGGTGTTGTCAAGGCAAAGGTGAACTACAGGAATGGGATGAAAGAAGGCCTGGCCTGGGACTATTATGAAAATGGAGACACGAGGGCTGAATGGACCTATGTAGATGGGGAAAAGGAAGGTCCCGCCACTGAATTTTTTGAAAGCGGCTGGTCCAAGGCAAACTATAAGAGTGGAAAGCTGGACGGCCTCTACAAGAAATACTATCAATCGGGTGTTGAATGCGAGATCCTGACATATAAAGATGGTGCTCTGAACGGTGAGGGTAAATACTTTTATAAAAACGGCCAGTTGAAGGAACAGGTGTACTATAAAGATGGAAAACTTCACGGCATGAAAAAGACTTTTTCCGAGGCCGGCTCTTTGATTCTGGAGGAAAAGTACCAAAACGGATACAAAATTGAAGACAAGTAGATTGAACATCACTCTAGAACACCCAGACTTTGGAGGTTGCACAATATGATGAATCGTTATCACGCCAAGACATTCTTCACTCTATTGCTCGCCACACTGCTGATGGCCTGTGCCTCAGAAAATTCGACCCGAGATATGGCCCCTTATGCGGATATAGGCGCGAGATTTGTACCGGTTGATCTCAATCCCCTACTCGACAACTGCAAGTACGTTCAAAAGGTGGAGAATTTCATGGTCATTCTTGACATGTCCCACTCCATGACTCTCCCCTATTCAGAAAATCAAAAGCTGGCCATTGCCAAAGAAATGATCCGGCGTATGGATCTGACGATGCCCGACATTCAACTGATAGCAGGTCTCAGGATCTTCGGCCCGGGTTGGGAATCCAAAAAAGAGACAGACCTTGTTTATGGTATGAGAAAATACACTCCCGAGAGCTTTGAGGCGGCTATAGCAAATCTCAAATCTCCCGGCGGCGAGACTCATCCGGGAACCGCTCTTGAAGCGGCCTGTGAGGACCTGAAGGAGCTTCAAGGGAATACGGCTGTTATTCTGATCGGTGACGGCGAAGGCCTGGGTAACCCTTTATTTGCCGTAGAGAAGATGAAGAAGCTTTTTGAAGACAGGATCTGCATATACACTGTGCAGGTGGGAGACAGCGCCAGGGGCAAGAGCCTGTATAAGGAGATTGTCTCGATCAACGGGTGCGGCTCCTTGTCCAATGCCGATGAGATAGCATCCCCTCAAAAGATGGCCGATTTTGTGACACGAGTCTTTTTGGCCAAAGTGCCGGACCGTGACGGTGACGGATTTGGCGATATATGTGACAACTGCCCGGATGTCCCCAACCCTGACCAGGTAGATGGTGATGGAGACGGAATTGGTGACAAGTGTGATAATTGTGCTGAAACAGCCAATCCGGATCAGATTGACTCCGACCGCGACGGTGTTGGGGATCTGTGTGACAACTGCCCGGAGAAGGCCAACATGGATCAGGCTGATACAGACTGTGACGGTGTGGGTGATGCTTGCGACAAATGCCTACAGACACCTAAGGGAGCCAAAATCGACGAAAACGGGTGCTGGATTCTTGGAAGAGTGCAGTTCGATCTGGACAAATATGATATCAAGCCGGAGTATTATCCCATGCTGGATGAGATCGCGGAGGTTTTGAAGCTCAATCCTGACCTGAAGATGGAACTCCATGGGCACACGTGTGATATATTCACCCCTGAGTATAACATAGAGCTTTCCATATTACGGGCGAAAGCCGTGCAGTCCTATCTTATTGATAGGGGCGTCCCGGCGAACCAGCTCGCGATCAAAGGCTTCGGACTCACAAAACCGATCGTATCCAATAAAGATCCTGCGATCAAAGGGCTGAACCGGAGGACGGAATTTCACCCGATCTTTCCGTAGTATAGAGATTCTTGTTTTGCACACGACGAACCTAGTGAACACGAATCCCGCTGTATCCCGTGGGATTCGTGTTTATTAGGTATTTTTGGAAACCTGTGGTGTTTCCCGGCCTATGAGCTTGCATTGGTGTTAATCTGGAGAATAGGTCCGCCTAAGCCGTATAAAGCGCGGAAACACTTCAGGGTAGAGAGACCCTTGAAAAGTGCTCGATTTTGTTCAAGGTCAAGGAAGGCGAGAATTCTAACCCTCCCGATTTTCATCGGGATAGCCAGGAATACTCGTAGTATTTCGAGGATTAGAATTTGAGCCTAACGCCGAGATTGGGCAAAAGGGGCGTTTTTCAAAGGTCTCATAGAATCCATTCTCTATTATCTCCTTAGATCATTCCAAGAAAGGTTGCCCCGTAAATGCTTAACGCCCACTTCGGCTTTTCGGATTCACCTTTTGAAAACAATCTGGATCAGCGTTTCCTTTTCCTTAGTCAAGATCATGAAGAAGTCCTTTCAGCCCTTTTCTATTTTATTCAAGAAGACAAGACTTTTGCACTCCTCTGCGGTGATGTCGGAACCGGGAAAACCATGCTCGTACACAGCTTTCTTGAGAAGCTGCCTTCATCCGTGATTCCGATGATGATATCGAATCCCCAATTCGAGTATCACGAAATCCTGCTCTTCGTTGCAGGGTATCTCGGCATAGAGGATCATTCAAAAGGCTCTTTAGCGCTCGCGGGTGAAATCAAAGAAGTTTTGGTGAAAACAAGGGCCCAGGGACAAAAACATGTTCTCATCATAGATGAAGCGCATCTGTTGTCTGATGAGAATCTCGAACATATACGATTGCTTTCCAATATTGAGACCTCTCAGAAACTCCTTCAAATTCTGTTAGTCGGCCAATATGAGCTGAGTCACAAGTTGGAGCGCCCTGAAATGCGCCAGCTTCGTCAACGCATCAATATCAGCCGGTTTTTATCCCCTCTGGATCCTTCGGAAACTATCCGATACATCGACTTTAGGCTAAAGGTTGTGAGATCCAGCTTTGATCTCATTTTCGAACCAAGTTGCAAAGGCTTGATTTATAGCCTGACAAACGGAGTCCCCCGCCTCATTAACCTAGTTTGCGATAACGCCCTTTTGGTCTGCAAAACCGAAGGACGGGCCAGGATCAACAAGAAAATCCTGAATAAAGCATACGAAACGCTACGAAGCGATATCCTTCTTACGCCAAAGGCTTCAAAAGCCCAAACATATAGATCTATAAAGTTTTTGAATCCTCTCGTATCTATATTTGTCATCATTACATGTATCGTTATTTTGAACTATATGGGCATTAAGATGTATTTCAAATTCTTCACGGAAAAGACCGCCCAAACAGAACCTCCATCTCCCGTCGAGACTAAAACTCCATCTAATGCTCTTCTGCCAGAACCTGGGCCAATGGAAATGGAAACGAAAGTCATTGAAGAAATCGAGCCGCGATCCATGGAAAGTGAGGAGGACACTCTCAAGGAATCGGGGCATTCTCCAAAGATTGCTGATGTAGACTCTTCCTCTAAAACTCGAAAAGACATCCCAAAAGAAGAATCTGTTTCTGAGATATCCTCATCACTTGATTCCGAAGAAGTGAAGGAGGAAACGAAATATCAAGAGATTGTCGTAGAATACGGAGAGCATATTTTGAGATTGGCAGACCGGTATTATGGAAGGAACCGTTATTCGGCCATGAAAATCATCCTTAAGGCCAATCCGGAGATCACGGACCAAGATGTAGTTTGGGCGGGTCAGGTCTTGAGGCTGCCGATAATCGACCAGGATAACGACGCAACCTCGGAGAATAACGAACCTGTTGTGCCCGATATCAAAACCGAGGATCTTTCTGCGGGTGGGAGTGAAAAGAATATCGAACCTAAGTCAGTATATGACAGGCCATAGAGTGAAAGCAAATTTATGATCCGAATATTGAGAAAGGGCAAAAAAAGGCAGTCTCCGGTCTTTTCGGCATTAAGGGAAATGGACCTGAAATCCGTTCAGACCACGGAAGAGGCTGAACCTGCTCCTGTTGAGGTAAGCACCATACCGGCTGATTCACCCGTCAGAGAGCCTTCGCCACCTGGGATTTTAAAGGTCTCAGAGCAGGAAGAGGTAGAACCTTTTCCTTTCGAGGCAAACATCATTCCGGCTGATTCGCCCGTCACAGAGCCTTTGCCACCTGATATTATAAAGGTCTCAAAATCGGAAGTCGAAGATTCACCGGATTCCATTTCGACCATAGAAGCGAGAGAAGAACCGGCCTTTGAAGAAGCACGTTCAGAGGATTCGGCATCTCTATTTGAAAATGCCTTTGTCTCTATTCATCCCGGTGCGTTTCTCATGGGCAGCGCCGAATATGAAGTGGGACGAGACAATGGAGAAGTGCTGCATGAAGTCACCTTAACCAAGGGTTTCTATATGCAAAAAACACCTGTTACGCAAACCCAATGGAAATCTGTAATGGGAACCAACCCTTCGAAGTTCATCACTGAAGGAGGCGATGAATGTCCTGTGGAAAATGTCACATGGCATGACTGTCTGGACTTCATCAAAACCCTTAACCGCACGACTCAAGCCGTTTATCGTCTCCCTACGGAGGCTGAGTGGGAATATGCCTGCCGTGCAGGTTCTATGGAGTCTTCTCCCGAAGGAATGATCATGGAGCTTTTCTGCGGCCACGACCTTAGTCTTGATGCTGTAGGCTGGTACTGTGGAAACGCGAATCGCCGAACGCATCCCGTGGCCTTAAAGAATGCCAATGAGTGGGGCCTGTATGACATGCACGGCAACGTCTTTGAATGGTGTCAGGACTGGTTTAGGCCTTATTCTTCTGAAAAGAGCATAGACCCTCTTATGTCATGGCCAGGGCCCGGCCGCGTGATACGTGGTGGGTCATGGTTTGCCAACGCAAAGAACTGTCGATCAGCAGCAAGGTTATACTGGTCGCCTCAATCAAAGAGTGATTTCATTGGTTTTCGTCTCGTGAAGGAAGCTGTTTGACGGTATCACCCAAATATCGGATAGGCTAAAAGAACCTCAGACTGGTAAATTCCACGTAACTTAGTCAGTGCCAATCCAGAAACGAGAATTTTTGGTCAAGGTCAAGGAAGGCGAAGATTGAAACCCTCCCGATTGACATCGGGACGGGCATCAATACAATAGAGTATTTCGAGGATTACAATCTAAAGGGTGACGCAGCCTGTCCCGCCATAGCTGTAGCGACGGCGGAAGATTGGCCAAAAAGGCCGTTTATGGATGGGCACTAGTTAGATGGGAGTTCCATGCTTAAAGAACAGGAAAAATATCTTTTTCAAGTCTTTCTCATCTTTGATCTCCTGTCCGTGCTTTTTGCCTATCTCATTAGCGCACCCCTTTCTTTGTCCATCATGGATCTACTGTCGATCCAGAATACGATGGGGCCCTCCCTGAGTCATGACCTCTCCTCCGCGTGGAATGACTATATCCTTCTCCTGCCATTCCTATTGATCTGTTCCCTTCTCTTTTTAAATCTCTTTGGAAGCCTGCGTCCTGCTGGTTTTCAAGGGGTAAAGGCAATCATCCTCCGAACCGGAATATCCTGTCTCTTTTCGTGGATGATCACGTCTGTTTTTACCTTTTTATACGGGTATTCAGAAAATATAACCTGCTTTCTGATTACATTCTTCGTCATCCTATGGATCTTCTTGGCCTTTGGCAGATTATGCCAATTTTTTTCCGGGCGTAACCGAAACCCAAGTGAATTCATAAAGCATGTCCTGATCATCGGAACAAACGATAAGGTTTTCAAGACCGGAGAGGTTCCGAATAGTCGATGGGTTAAGGCTATTGGAATCTTGGTGGACAACGACTCGGCACATGAAGGGACGGTTCATGGTCTTCCGATTCTTGGTAGAGTCAAAGAGCTGGATTCGATCCTTGAAAAGCATATTGTGGATATTGCCCTTCTGGCTGATGGATCTTGGGAAGCGGACCAAATCCATCGGCTTGCCCGCCATTGTGATACAATGGGACTTGACTTTGCTTTTATCTCACCCGAAATAAGAAACATACTCGGGGGACATATAAAAGAGACTATCGATGATAATCACTTTTTTTTGATCAGATCCATACGCCGTTCCCCGAGACAAGCCTTATTGAAACGTCTTATTGATTTCCTCGTATCGGCTTTTTTCATTCTTCTGAGTCTTCCTCTATGGGTGATTATCCCGGTTCTCATAAAAAAGGATTCACAAGGGCCGGCGCTTTTCCGTCAGGAAAGGATCGGTAAGAATGGCCGGCGTTTCATCATGTATAAATTCCGATCCATGGTTCATGACGCTGAAGACAGACTGGAAAGTCTAGTGTCTCTGAATGAAGTGGACGGTCCTGCCTTTAAGATGAAGGACGACCCTCGCATTACCCGAATCGGCAAGATCCTGAGGAGAATGAGTCTGGATGAGCTTCCACAGCTTCTCAATGTTCTGAAAGGCGACATGAGTCTCGTGGGGCCTCGCCCTCCCATATTCAAAGAGGTATTGCAGTATCAGAGATGGGAGCGTAAACGACTCTCCGTAGTCCCCGGTATAACCTGTTTTTGGCAAGTCAGCGGCAGGAGTGAACTCAAGTTCAATGAATGGATGAAACTCGATATGCAGTATATTGACAACTGGTCATTAATCCTTGATTTGAAAATCCTCATAATGACCATTTCCGCTGTCCTTTCTTCTAGAGGAGCACAATGATGAAATTCGTCAAACGTCTCATGTCATTTGCCAGTGAAGACAGTTACAGTAAGGCCATGGAACTCTACAACAGCCACATGTATTCAGAGGCTATTGAACTCTTTGAGGATACCCTCAAGAAGAAACCCTCTCCGGGCAGCGTTCACCACAACCTGGCTCGTGTATACTGTGGACAGGCTCATCGCAACCTGGGAGTCCTCCTCTTCGCAACTGGAAATTATTCAGACGCTTTGGAAGAGTTTCGAGCAGCCCTTAAGTACAATCCGGAGCATGTGGAACTGTCTACCCTGATCGGAGTCTGTCTTAATAACCTCGGTGACTTTGCAGGCGCCGTCGAAGTGTTCAATAATATCCTCGAGATTGACTCTTCCCATCTTCCAACCAAACTGAAATTAGGTGTTGCTCTTCATAATTTGGGCATGTGGGAAAAGGCCGCGAAAATCTTTGAGGATATTCTCCTTGAAAACCCGAACTTCGCGGATGTCTATTTTAGACTAGGGCTTACGTTTCTTGGGCAGGGGAAACCTTCCGAAGCCAGTAAAGCGTTTCGTGAAGCACTGAGAATCAATCCTGAGTATATCGAGGCACAAAAAAAACTGGCTATTACAGAGGCCTATTTGAGTCATTTTGACGAGGCCTTGGAGCAGTTAAACACGGTAATCAAAAGGTTTCCCGCCTATGCGGATATGCACTATTTTTCTGCGATAGTCTATTCCAGACTTGACGATTTGGATGCGGCCGTTGATTCGCTCAGAAGAGCTCTTCAAATCAATCCTTCATATCTGGATGCAAGAATAAAGCTCGGTGTGCTTCTTTGCCAGATGGGAAACTTAAGCGAGGGTCTAGAAGAGTTTGAGGCAGCGAGTAGGCTGGACCCCGAGAGTAAGAGTCTTCAGACGGCAGTTGATATCGTAAAGGAGATGATTAATGCTCCTTTATCCTCCGGGGATGCGCTTTCAAAGGCCATAGGCCAATTGTTCGGTAAGGACGAAACCATTGGGGAGACGATTGAGCATTTCTTCAGAGACATCAAAATTAACCCTGATTTTTCAGATATCCATCTCATTATAGAGCATCTCTCAGATAAGGATACATCTCTTTGTGAAATGCTCATTCCCGTTGTCAAAGACTGTATAGATGAAAACCCCCAATACCCTGACTTGTACAATACCCTTGGCAGCATTCTGATAAAACTCAATCGAGCAGAAGAGGCGGTCGAGGAATTCAGAAAGGCAGTCAGTATAAATCCCAAGTATATGAATGCCCGCATAAACCTCTTTGTAGTCCTCAAGGAGCAAGGCAAATTTCAAGAAGCCCTAGAGCAGGGGGAATCGATTATTCGTGAGGGCATTTCATTTCCCGATATTTTCTGTGCCATAGGTGAAGTCTGTTTTTCAATGTCCCGCTATGAGGAGGCTCTGCGTTATGCACAGAAGGCATCCGAGTTGAATTCTCGTTATGGAAAGGCCAGCTTTCTTAGGGCCCAAATCTATAAAAAACAGGGAAATACTCATGCCGCCGAATATGAACTCAAGAAATGCCTTAAGTCTGACCTGCCTATAGAACTACTTCGTCAGGTCAAAGAACAACTCAATGAATACTAGCCGTAACTCACACACCTCCACTAAAAATGGATAAAACTGTTAAAAACAATCCTTTCAACAGCTTCGCTATTCCCTCCTTCCATGAGTCATTTTCGTCTTTACGGACTTCTCCATTTTTATCGGTATAGAGACTACTGATTCTCCATTAGCTTCCTTTTCTTATCCTGATATTCCTCGTCGGTGATGACGCCTTGATCCTTCGCCATCTTAAGGTCTATTAGTTCTTGCCCCAGGGTGGGTTGAATAGGTTGTGTTGGGCATTCATGTCCCTTATCGCCAATAGACCATGCACAACCAGATACCAGCATTATGATGTAGGTAACAGCGATGATTGTCCATTTGTGCACTCTTGTTTTCATCTTTATTCTCTCTTTTCATTAGAACCTCCTCTACGACCGAACTCTCAATCGCCTGTCCAGGCGGCTGAAAATTTCCGGCTTAGATGAGTGTACTGTTCTTGGTTAGTCTCCGCAAATGCCTCTTTACGGCTCGCCGGTTGATTCTCATATTCTATAGGTTCCGCAAATTGACTGTCCGTAAAATCGCTTATGACTCCATCAACTTCATTATAGAAGTGCCATTGACCATCGATCCTTGTTCTGAGAAGTCGGCCACCAAAGCTATCCTGAATTACCAAAGCTGTAACTGGGCACTGCCCTTTTGCAGGATTGTCTTGCTCCCATTTCGAACTCGTGTGTATTGACCAACATCTCTCAAGGGTAGAAGCTACTTTTTTCCTATCCATTGTAATCCGATCCTGAGATCTATCGCCAGCAGTAAGTGGCCGGGCGGTGCAAGTCAGCACACTCCTTGATAGCTAGAAAGGTTGCTTACCACCAGTCCATTAAAAAAGGCGAAAAAATAGCCCGGTCGCTCTTGACTGCACTGTTGTGAAAATTCTTTATTTAAAGGCTATCCGCAGCATTTTTTATATTTTTTACCACTGCCACAGGGACATGGATCGTTTCTGCCTATTTTATTTCCTGCCTTGATTGGAGCTGGTGGATCAAGAAGCCTTTCAAGATCGGAAATGTCTTCTGGTTTGTCCGGTTCAATCCCCATTATATATTTCCAGTTATGTTCAGAAAATATGGAAGCTATTTCTTCAGCTCGTTTTTGGTTTTGAACTCTTACAACCACAGGTCTCTTTTCTGTTCCAAGTTTTGCCATACCTTAATGATTTACTCCTTCTATTTTCACAACGTCTGGCTAACAGGCTTGATGGAAACGCGCAAGCGTTTACAGCAAGTCCTTTGTTGAGCCAGTTGTTATGAGTTTTATTTGGCCTTTTTACAGAAAGAGACAAATAATTCCAAGAATTAAGATTCCGTAAATAAACCATCCTCCAATTGCCCATTTATTTTGAGCTCGCTTGAAATGCTCAATATTTTCCCAGTGCTTATTGCGCCATGCCCACTCGTTACCTTTTACACCTAAAATAATAGCCATTATAAATCCAGCAAAAGGTATTAGGGTAAGAAGAGCAATATAGGTATCATTAAATAATCCCCACAGCCAACCTAACAAAAATGCTCCCCAACTCCATCCTTTAATCTCTTCTGGTATTATTGCCTGCTTACCTTGGCCAGATGTGTTTTCCATAGTAAATTTGTATTTCTCATAACATATTTTATTAGGGTTTTGATCCTTTTTCCCAAGAAATTACTTATTTTCTTATTTTACAAGAAAGAAGTAGAAAATTCAAGAACATCGTTATCTCCCATCATATCAACACTATAAATATCATATAAAGATATGCACATATGTTGATATTGACGCTTTTTGCCCTTATTAGGGATATTATGATTCAGGTGCAAAATTCCAGGAAATAATTATGCCCTCCCTTTTGGTGGTTAGGATAGGTCTATGATTCCAGATTGGGATCTTGTTAGATCTGAGAAACTGAGTCTTCATCTTTGCTAAAGTATAGACTAGTTCTTTTGAGACACGATACTGGAGACCAACATGTCAATGAAGGTCTCAATACGTAGGGCCGTGCGGCTGTCCAGGGGACCGGGTCTGTCCCCCTCTATAGTAAGAATGGGAATGGAAAGGGTTTCCCTCAGGATAATATCGTAGATCTGTCTAAAACAAAACGTCTGGGTGTAATGAATGAGTCCGTCCAACCGCCTCTCCTCGACAGCCCTCTGAATATCCTCTATTCTTCCCTGCATATCATACGGATAGGTGTACTTAAGATATTGCTCTGTCAAATCCTCGCAACCGTATGGCATACTGAACTGCCTCTGGATCTCGTTAAAGACTACCCTGCCGCCAAGTGACTCCACACGGTCAAAGAGGTCGCTGAAGATGGGAGGAACACCCAGGTATCCTAGTCTGACCTTTTCCTTCTTCGGTTCCCTGGTTCTGGCTTTCTCGAGAAACTCATCAAGCTCTCTCTCATAGAGGTCGGGATCAGAATTGAAATCCGAACTACTCACCAGAAAAAGGTGATTTTCAAAACCGCTAACCACGTTATCATGGAATGTGAGTCTGTCCAGATCTGTCAGCTTTTTGCGGATACTGTCCAAACGTCTTTTTGTATCACAGATATCAGGCCAGGCGGCTGAGAGCGTCTCCCTCAGCTTCTCCATCTGTTCCATGAGGGATGCTCTGTCTCGTTTCAGGGGGTAATCAAAGGGAATGATCTCGATCCCCCTTCGGCTGAGAACTTCCGCCAGGGCCAAGGTATTGCTGCAGTCCCCTCCGGTGACGGCGATCACCCTCTTCACACCATGATGCATGACGGCAGAATAGATACCTTTGATCCACGCGCAGATGTTATGGGCAAAACCCGCGGATTCCGCCCGGCCAAGGAGTTTTTCTGATTCATCTGAAGTGACAAAGGTGTTGTTGAGGTCTATGGGTGTGTATCCCGCTGCAAGGACGATCTCGACCGGGATGGTGGACGTCATGCCAATCGCGGTTGAATAATCTATGGCCTCGGTCAAATACTTAGGCCTCCACCGAGTGGAATTTCATACGAGGAAGCTCGAGGCAGGTCAATCTGTTCCCATATACGGCCCCGGTATCCAGGCCTATCTTGTTGTCCATCATCAAAGGCTCAGCGATGGGGGTATGACCGAATATCACCGTCTTTCCAAAGTCAAGGTTGGAGAAAATGAAAGGCTCCCTAATCCATATCAAGTCTTCAAGAGATTGGTCCTCAATTGGCACGCCCGGTCGGAAACCTGCGTGAACGACATAGTAATCTTCAAGTTCTATATATGGAACAAGGTCTTTAAAGAAGGCCGTGTGCTCAGGAGGAATCAGGGGATCATCCTCATTCTCACTGGCGGCCTGGTAGCTTTCCAATGTAGGAATTCCGCCGTTTATGATCAACAATCTGGGCTCCCCGGTATTTAGAAAGTCCAACAGGATGTTTTCATGGTTCCCCAAAATACATTGAACGTGCGAGGATTCTCTCTTGAGTTCAAGGATATAGTCAATCACACCTTTGGAATCTTTCCCCCGGTCAATGTAATCTCCCAGAAAGATCAGATTGTCTTCATCGGGCCGCCAATCGATTTTGTCCACCAACCTTCTGAGCATATCCAGGCATCCGTGAACATCACCCACTATAAATATTCTTTCGCTATTCATCATTTCGCAAATACGAGCCGAACACGATCCCTAGAATCGAGTCGCGTCAGCCCTGCCCTCCTGACCGCCTCCATCGCCTCCCTGAATTCTCGAGACGATAAACGTCGATTTATGTATTCATCCTTATGTGCGTTCCCACACGGTCTGTATTGATCCATCACATTGACATAGGTACTGGGGGAGATTTCACGGGCAATGAATTCAAGCACCTTTTCAGCTCCGGCGACATCCCCGGGCATGACCAGGTGCCGCACCAGAAGTCCCCTGACCGCCACACCCTGGTCATCCATAACCAGATTTCCCACCTGCCGATGCATCTCTTTAATGGCCTCTTTAGCCCTTTCCGGATAATCAGGGGCCTTGCAATACCGCTCAGCCCAACGGTCCTCCCAAAACTTGAAGTCCGGCATGTATATATCCACAATCCCGTCCAGAAGTTCAAGGGTTTCCTTCTTGTCATAACCACTGGAGTTATAGACAAGGGGAATATCCAACCCCTGTTCCGCGGCCTGTGCCAGGGACTCAAGCAGTTGGGGGACTACATGGGTGGGGGTCACAAAGTTGATGTTGTGACATCCCCTCTCCGCCAGATGAATCATCATGGCAGCCATCTGTTCCGGTTCCACCTCCACACCCTCTATCAGATGGCTGATCTCATAGTTCTGACAGAAATTGCAAAGGAGATTACAGCCCCCCATAAACATAGTACCGGAACCATATCTTCCCACAAGCGGAGATTCCTCTCCAAAATGGGCGTTATAGCTGGAGACGATCGCCTTTCTACCGGTCTTGCAGATACCCCGTTCCCCTTCCAAGCGGTTTACCCCGCATTCACGGGGGCAAAGCCTGCAAGCCTCCATTAGAGCGATCGCCTTATCGATCCGTTCTGAAAAACCCCCTTCCCGAAACAACTTTACATAGGCCGGTTCCATATGGATTCAAATCTTTCGGCTCTTTATTCGCTAGGGGTCACCTCGCACAGCAGTAAGGATCATATAGAGAGTGCTCTTCTAGTCTCTATTTAGATCTGATCCGGGAGAATTCCCCTGGCAGGCTCTAATCCCGACCCTGACCAAGTATCCTGAGTAAGAATAGGAACAGGTTGATAAAGTCGAGATACAAGGCAAGCGCGCCCATGATGGCACCCTTTCTGATCACAGCGCCGTCCAGACCGGCGGGTTGATTCAGTGCCATATTCTTCAGCTTCTGTGTATCATAGGCGGTCAGTCCCACAAATACGAAGACGCCGATATAGCTGATCATCATTTGCATCGCGGTGCTTCGCACAAATATATTGACCAAGGATGCTATGATAATCCCAAACAGGCCCATCAAGAGGAACCCGCCAAAGGATGTCAGGTCCTTTTTAGTGGTCCAGCCATAAATGCTGCATGCCAGAAAGGTCGCCGCGCAGATAAAGAAGGTACTAACAATGGATGCGGATGTATAAGCAAGGAAAACAAATGAGAGGGTCACGCCGTTAATGATAGAGTAGGCCACGAAAAGGGATGTGGCCGTGCCGGCGCTCATCCGGTTCACCCTGCTGACCAGAGAGAATACCATGACCAGTTCCGCGATAATAAGGCCGAAAAAAATGAGCCGGTTGCCGAAAACAAGGTAACGCATGGTCTCACTGTTAGAGACATAAAAGGCCGTGAAGCCCGTCAGCGCGAGCCCGATGCACATCCAGTTGTAGACGCTTCGCACAAAATCATTGACCATGACTTCCGTCGATGGCCTGGAAACGGAATATGATCCTGACATTTTGATCCTCCCGAAAATAAGTATCTATTCGCGTTTATCGAAAGCCCTCAAGCTTCCGCCGCGAAAGCTCCTTTGCGAGACTCCACCCGACACATGCAGACTCAGGGATTAAGGCTCAAACTAGAGCGCCTTTCCTTACGCCGTGTGCCCTGTGCCATGAGCCTTGAATCTCTCCCCCATGTCCGAAACATCGGAAGACGACTCCCAAACCGCCTAAATTCAATAAAATAAATTTAACCATTATAGACTATCTGTCAAATAACACAAGTCATGACCAAACATACCGTCGAAAAGGGAGAGAGACACGGTCTAGCTCATCTGTTCAAGGTCCCTAATTCTCTCTAATAGAGGTGGATGAGAATGGTTAAAACAAACGTAAAGGGGATGGGGTCGAAGATTGGAAAGATTGTCTTTGGCCATCTTTTTTAATGCTTTCACAAGGGGTTGCGCCGTCTCCATAACATTAAAAGCAAAACGGTCCGCCTCTCGCTCAAACCGTCTGGAAACAGCCATGGACACAGGGGAGAGAAAGAATCCCAGCGGCTCCCAGAGAACGGCAACAAGAAAGACTCCGGCATAGACCGGCATTCCGGAAAATCCAAATGCATGATACATGGGAGTCCATGAGATCATCCATGAAATTAGATAGAAAAGGACTAGGGAGAAAAGACCCATAATTAAAAGCTGTTTCTTGATATGATTCCTCTTAAAATGTCCTATTTCATGGGCAAGTACGGCCAAGATCTCATCATCATCGTGAGTCTCCAACAGAGTGTCGAAAAGCACAATCCTTTTGGTCTTTCCAAAGCCTGATAGATACGCGTTAGTATGGCGGCTCCTCTTCCCTGCATCCATCTGGAATACGCCTTTTATTGCAAATCCTTCTTTTTCGGCAAGGCACCTTATTCTTTCCGTAAGCTCATTGTTTTCCAGGAGAGTAAACTTATTGAAAAGAGGAGCAATAATGGTAGGATAAATCATGGTCATCAGGATTTGAAAGCCAAAGAAGATAAGCCAGGCCCAGATCCACCAGCTACCTCCGGTATACCTGATCATCAGAAGAAGAAGGGAGAGCAGAAAAACCCCGATGATCACAGTGATCAGCAGTGACTTGAAGAGATCCATGAGCCAGGTCTTACGTGTGAGGGTGTTGAAACCGTATTTTGTCTCAATCCTGAAAAGGTGATAGTATTCAAACGGGAGATCGGCAACAGCCCCTATTAAACCTGGAACAGCGAAGAAGATGAGGCCTGCGCATACCAAATAGACATCCTCCAAAACACCAGCCAGCCAGGGCAATAGACCGGACAGAATGACTAAGAGGAAGATCGCCCTGCTGATGACCGTTTCTACATAGGACAAATTCGTCTTATCAATCGTGTAGCGGTCCATTCTCTCAAGCTCGTTCTTCTCGATGAGGCCGCGAAAAGGGCCCGGGACTTCACCCCGATATCGTCTGAGATTACCGGCATTGATCCACTTCACGATAAGACCTGATAAAGTACTGAGAAGATAGACGACAAGATAGACGACTAAGAGTTTATTGATTTGTATCATATCTCAAATGGATGGCCCGCGCGGAAAGTGTTTGTGAGAGAGACGCACCGGCTGGTTGTTTACTTCTATTTTATCATAGTGTAGAAGGATTGTAACACCTTTAGTTCTGATTGAATCCTCCGGTTCACGCACGATCAAAATAAAACGTCTCATTTCAAACGATTATATTACTTTATTCATCCTTTTCAAGGACACACCCACATGATAGACAATAAACTCTATATCGTCATGGTTGGTCTTCCTGTCCGAGGCAAGTCGGTCACAGCCCTCAAACTCAGAGACAACCTCAGGCGTGATTCAATCAAAGCAAGGATTTTCAACAATGGCGATCTGAGACGCAGGATGATTCCGAATAATACGTCTTACGCAGAATTCTATGATCCCAAGAACAAGGAAGGCGTCGCCATCAGAGAAAAGATCGCCCTGATCAATTTGAACAGGGCGAAAAGATACCTCAAGAAAAACGGGACCGTGGCTATCATAGACGCGACTAATGCCAGTCTCGAACGCAGAGAACGCATTGAAACCCTACTCAATAACCATCCCATACTCTTCATTGAATGTATCACTGATGACCAAGAGATTGTGAATACCAGCCTACTCAGAAAGATAACTCTACCCGAATTCACCCATCTGAGCCGGGAAGAGTCCATGGCCAGTTTTAATCAACGGATCTTGTATTATGAATCCATCTATTGCCCTCTGAAAAAAGAGAAGAACAGGGTCATGTTGGATTCTCTTCACACCAAAATTCTTGAAGAAGAGATCTCCGACGAAATCCTCTTATATGATCAAATAAGAGATTTTTTGGTGACGGATACGGTAAAGAACCTCTATATCATCCGCCACGGTGAAACCTATTTCAATCTGGAAAACCGTATCGGTGGGGATTCTGATCTCACAGATAATGGCAAGGCCCAGGCCAGGGCTTTAGCGAAATATTTCGCCAACAAAGACATTCCGCTTATCTTCACCAGTCAGCGGAAGAGAACGATTCAAACCGCGGAGCCCATCAAGGAACGGCAAAAAAACTGCACAATCGTTCCCTTTGCCGAGTTCAATGAAATTTACAGCGGGGAATGTGAAGGGATGAGCTATAAGGAGATCAGGGAAGAAATGCCTCAGGTCTATCTTTCCAGGAAAAAGGATAAATACAATTACGTCTACCCCGAAGGGGAAGGTTACATCTCAATGGAAGAAAGGATTGAGCGAGGTATTAAAAAGGCGCTCTATCTAAGCGGGCCCTCCGGAAACATCATGATCATCGCACACCGGGCTGCAAACCGCATGATTCTCTCGCATTTTCTCTACCGCCGAAAAGAAGATGTCCCCTATATATACGTGCCCTTGGACAAGTTTTACTATATATCCGCCACACCAAACAAAAAGCTCTTTCAACAGAAAAGATATCAGTAACCCAAAGCCAACAACCAATTATCATTGATCAATGAGGTTCCTCACCCAGAGCATGAGAGCTCAGAAAACCCCGAAAGAGTGGCTTGAGTGACAGAGGCTTTTCTGAAGTGACTGGTGGGAGAGCGCCGTCTTTTCGAGACTTATCTGTGGGGGAAGCCCTGGCTTTCCGCCTCGAAGAGGCGGGAAGAACAGCGGAGGGGGCAAGTTTCCCTCGCAGATAAGTCTCAGAAAAGACCAGCACGGGAGCCTCGGAACGAAAGAATAGCCTGTGTCCCTCGAGCAATACTCCATTCCAAATGCATCTGGATCACCCGAATATTCTCACCATAAGGGGAATGGCCACAAAGGCTCCCAGGCTACTCCCCAGATTCGTGAACACCACCACAAGCAAAATACGCGTGACCTTGTTCCTCCAAAACCCCTTCAGGGAAGAGATATCCTCGGGAAGTCTTTCGAAATCCATCACTTTCGGTTTACCTAAAAAGACTTCGATCAGACCCGCGACCCAACCTGCCGCGATCATGGGATTAAGGGATGTGATGGGAGAGGCGACCATGGCAGAGAGCACGGTCAAGGGATGAGCCAATGCTAACCCCGCTCCAAGGCCTGCCAGGACGGCATTGACCAGGACCCACCATTTGATCATATTGGTGCCGGCCGTCGACCCTGCCATGAAAAAACCCGAGACAATGATTCCTATGATCAGAATCGGTATCCCCCACTTGAAGAAAAGAGAGATCTTACCTTTTGGAGGGATCTTCTCCAGTTGATCTATATCTATCGGCTTCTCCCAATGGTTTTGAATACCTGGTACATGTCCTGCCCCGACTACGGCCACAACCTTTTCACCTGGCGCGTTCCTGATCTTATATGCCAAATACTCGTCCCGCTCATCAATCAGGGTCCGCTTTATTTCCGGTAATGATTCTCCAATCTCCGATAGAAAAAATTCCAGCATATCCTTGTTCTTCAATTCTTCGACATCTTCCTCCTCGATTGAACCGATTTCTCCTGCTGAGGTCACAAGGCCGGCCAACAGTTTGATCTTTGTCCACAACCTCATCATGTGCCATGTCCTGGATAGGGTGGTGCGTATATCCCTGTCCGCCAAGTGTAGTCCGGCCCCAACGGTCTTGGCAGACTCGATGGCCTGAATGATCTCCTCTCCCGGGGTTATACCCAGCTTCTTCCCGATTCTCTTTTGAAAATAGCTGAGCATTAGGTTTGACAGGAGCAAGAAGGCCTTCTTTTCTCTTATGATCCTTAGAAGGTCTGTTTCTTGCCATTTCTTCTTTTTCGTAATCGTTTCATACCTAGATTGACATAGCTCCACGCAGACTGTATCGGGTTTAACCTCTTCTATGGTCTGTTTCACCAAATCGGCACTCTGCCTGGATACATGGGCTGTGCCGATAAGTATGATTTCCTTCTTCTCGTAACTCAATCGAGTTACTTCATTGGTATTCACCTTGTGCCTCAAACCTCCATCTCAAGCCGGAATGGCTTCTCTCCATTAAACAATGCGATACGTCGGCCACTCAATATGTGACTTCTTGCAGTAAGGGCAACGACCCGGGCGGGTAAAACGCTTTCGCTCCTCAAACACATGCCCACACTCCAAGCAACGGAAAGGGAGAATAACAAGTCTTTTCCCCTGGGGAATCAAGGAACGCGCAATGTGGGGAAGGTGTTCATAAACTTCCTTTTCGCTAATTCCCAAGGTTTGGGAAAGGTCCTTGGCACTCATTTCCCCTTCGCATAAGATATCGATCATATCCTGACGTTTGGTCTGCACCCGTTCACCCTATCCCTTGGATTACTCAGAGAAGAAACCGGTCCGGCGGTTTTGTCGGTATCATATGTCTCCAGTGCCAAAAGTCAAGGAGGAGGAATGTGATACGATCTCATCCGATTAATAAGTACGAATTATGTGATATCCTCGAACACGAAAAAATGGTGAGGAAGTCTTTTCGGGGTGACTGTCGGGAGGCCACCTTATTTCAAACAGATATGGAATGGGGGACCCCTGGCCCCGAGCGAAGTCGAGGGGAACAGCGGAGGGGGGAGGCATCACCCGTCCATAACTGTTTGAAATGACCAGGCCGGGAGACTCGGAACATACGAAAAGATTTCATCACCATTCACTCGCTGTTCAACTAAGGTGTAACTTCACATGTTCACTTACTCATTAATCGGATAAATCGGTTTTTAAGGATTCCGCAACATAGCGGTAATCAAATCAGGGCAGGATTTTAAAAAGAGAGGAGGACTTGGATGTGCAAGAGACATCTTTTCTTGGTGAGTTCATACAATCTCTAGACCCACGACCGTGTGCCCGTTATACTTCCCCTGTTTATCCCTAGCGATCTCTGTAATGGCTGTTTCTTTTCCTACTTTAGGGCGACGCGGATCAGTGGGGTAATATTCCATCTTCAATCTGTCTCCCACTTTCAAACGAGGCAAAACAGCAGAGTCTTCACGAACAAGAATAGACATTTCCTTTGAGTTGTTGTTCCAAAGCCTGAACTGATATGCGACGGGCAGGCCCTCTACAGAGAATTCCACACTGTGATACTCGCCTTTGTCTTTCATAGGTCCTCGAATCTTACTCCTCAAATCATGGTCGTGGAGCTATTGAACCCTGTTTCATAGAGGGGGCAAGGGTCTCAATCAAATAAGTTATACCTAAAATACTACAATATATGCATAATTGTCAATATTATTATCACAATTTAACAAAGAGTCACCAATTAACCAAAATATAGAATATCATCCTGACAAAGACACAATATGTTGATCGGGTTTGGCCGTACTTAACATCCTGCCTCTAGCATACCCTTATGTGAGACTTCAGCTTTACTTCCCCTAACGACCTCTTTAATAAGGATGATTTTCACTCCAAAGGCATCTCATGAACCATGTGCCGGTATCTCGAGCAAATGTCGGAAGGCGTTCAGAAATGTTGTCGACACATCTCTGAAAGAAAGGTCCTATAGGGTGGGTCGTCTAATAGCTGTCAAAGGAAGATAATCAGAAAGGCATTTTTGGTAGAGGAAAACTCACTGGATTGGATCATTCAGGATGGATAGTATCACTTAGAATGATTGTCCCCGTCTCATCCCTTTTATCCTCGCCGGGAGCAATCGATTCAAGAAAGGCAAAAACATTCCCGGAATCCCCTTCACCAAGGAAAATCACACTCATACCGGTAATGATGGCCGTCCCTTTAGCTACTTCAATGTTAACGTTCAAGGGTATTTGAATCCCATTAACAAAAGTCCCGTTTTCACTCCCTAAATCTCTTACGAAGAACTTGTCTCCCTTCTGCCTTATTCTCAGGTGCTCACGGGAAATAAACTTATCAGAAACCTGAATATCATTCTCAGAAGACCGTCCAATGGTGACGATATCACTGTCAATATTATAATGTTGGGCCTTACGATCTTTCTTCATTATAACGCTGACATCCATTTTGGTCTTGTCCTCCGTCAAAACATCTTAAATCCGTTAGACTCAAATTGAGTATATAGAATTATAGCACAGAAATTGTGCAAAAAGAATACCAAACAACCCCACTACTTGATTTTCTTTATATTTCAACACATTGAAAAGAATATGACCATGGGAGGAAGATGATTCGAGGAAAAAAATTGTCACTATCTAGAAATGCATTTTCACTTATGTGAAAATCTCTACACAAGTGAGTCTCAAAAGGGACCTTAGAGCTTTTTGATTCAGGAGAATCGCAGCACAAAAGCGGAGCAGAACAGGCCCAGACTTATACGCTAAGTTTTTTCATTATATTTCAATAAGTTAAGCAACTTCTAATGGCGTGGAGGATTCTTCGGAGGATAGAAAATGTGTAATTCCCATCGCATCCAGTTCGTTTTGGTCAATTCCAAGGGTCTTTGAATCAACACCTAAACTCAGACCAAGGAGCTGTGTAAGAAGGATTGAAGGGAGGCCCTTGTCCTCCCCTCTCTTGGAAAGAAGCATCTTCTGAACTCTATCGAACTGAAGCTGACAATAGGCACAGGCAACACAGATAAAATCGGCGCCGGACTGATGGGCATCCCTGGTCTTTTTTTGAGTCAGATCCATGGAAAGATCATCATCTATTCCCCACGCGGGGGCCCCGCAGCAGTCGAGCTGGGCTTCCCATGGAACAATCTCTGCTCCTGTAATCTCAACCAGCTGATCAAACACCTTAGCCGTTCCAGGATCATCGAACTGAACCAGTTGCCTTGGACGCAGAATATGGCAGCCATAATGTACTGCGATCTTCAAGCCTTTAAAGGACATGGCCACTTTTTCTTTTAAGGCCTCTAAACCCACATCAGTGTAAAGTACCTCCAGCAGATGCCTCACTTTCGTGGAACCGCTATATTCCAGGTCTTCCTTCATCAATTTCTCATTTATGTCCCTCTTTATGGACTCATCCTCTCTCAAGAGATGTTTCGCCTCTTTCAGGCTCTCGTAACAGCAGTTGCAGAATGTCATGACATTTAGGTTGCTCTTTTCAGCCAGACACAAATTTCTTGCCGAAGCGAGGACGTAGGCATTTAGGTCAATATCCTTCAAAGGGTACCCGCAGCAGTTGAATTCCTTGATGTCCACGAATCCTATATCAAGTGTCCTTAGGACTGCATCCGTTGAGCTGTTGTATGATTTCAGATACATAGGTGTTACGCAGCAGCGTTGTATGGCAAAATCCATGATACTAATCTCCGGTTAGAAGGCCTTACGTCTTCTCTTTTACACGCCTTATGGCCATATTCTTCAATGCATAAAGGATATCCGTGACATGAACCCCTTGAGGACAGGCATCCTGGCACTGATAACAACCGAGGCAGGTCCAAAGCATTTTTGAGCGATAAATAAGATCAGGGAGCCCAATGGCAGCGGCACGCATGATTTGGTGAGGGGTTAGCCCGAGGGTATCCGGGGGGTTATCGTAATTACATGCCACGGGACAGGCACTCGTACAGGTTGTACACGTAAAACAAAAGGAAAAGGTACTTCCTTGAGCTGATGCTCTCAGATCCTTCTCAAAACTCTTACCCAGAGATCCAAGATCTATAGGTGAATCCTGCGAATCGAATAAAACGTACTTCTCAGCCAGGGCTTGGTTGGCCTGCTGCAATGGTTTTTCGTAATCCTTATCATTCAACTCATCTTTCCTCAACCCGCGATAGAATGAGAGTGTAGAAAGGGTGAACACCTCGGGATGACCATCCTGAATAAAGGTCTCTCTCAAGTTGAACCACAGATCTTGGAGATTGATGCCAACCGGGCAGACCAGGGTGCAGTTGTAACAATTGGTACACAGATAGAGTCCCTCCTGAATACGTTTTATGTCCACTTCTTTGGCTATCCTATTTGCCGTGAACCTTTTTACGGATGCCATTTTTTCAGAAGGAAGGATGTTTACGTTCTGCATCTGTTCGAATAGGACACCCACAGAACACTGCAAACTGCATGTCCCACAGTGCGTGCAGGCATCCATTTCCATCACCTGCCTCGTGGCTATATTGGCGGGGTCTGATTTTTCTCTGTCCATTACAGCGTTTGTAAGCAGACTCAAGGGACCGGCAAAAATATGAAACATCCTGCTGAAAGGAAGATAACCCAGGCCTACGAAACAGGCCAGAAAATGCAGGTACCACAGAATCGTATGAACACCGGCCTTGTCCAGTGAAACGGCGAGAGGCGAAACGATCTTCGCAACACCATAGCTTATGAACGCCCACTGAGGTCTGGAATGACAGGCCTCACAATTCATCTCATGCAGTTCTTTGCCCAGGGCAAGGGTTTCCGCATCAAAGGGCCCCTTTAAATCAGGTGAAACAACACCGAACTTTTCCACCCAATAACTTTCCAAGGCCTCAAACGATTCTTCATCGTCCACGTCTGACCAGTCTTCCACCATCTCCTGATATTTGTTGTGAGATACAATCTTCGTCCCCTCCAGCAAAAAACCGGAGACCATGATGATAGCCAGGATGGTCACCATGTAATGATCCATAGCATTACTGATGAGACGAGGTATCTTTAGGATGTGACGTCGGTAGAAAGAGAGTCCCAATCCAATCAGGACGATTAGACCAAAGAGAGTCCTCAGAAAGAGAAAAGGATTGAGTGTAGAAGTATAGTCCGGAAACAGTGTGAGGGTAATAAATTTTTCAAGGGCATGCATGAGGAGTAAAAGCATGAATCCGCCATATATGCACATATGCATGGCCCACCGGAGAGGACTCTCCACAAATACCCTTCTTTGGACGAGGACATCTAAGACAAAGACTTTCAGAAGAATCAGGATCTTTGGGCTTAATATGGTAAGAATACTTCCCTTAATGGCCGCAAAAAGCCTTTGTGATGCCTTTATCTCCCGGGCTCCGGGTCCGACACTATAACGGAACCAGGTGGAGATTCTCCATAAAAGGCCAAGGACAAAAATACCCAGAGCAATATACAGGCTGATGCTAAAGAACATAATGGGCCTCATCTCTGCAAGCTGGAGGATTTGGTTGACTTTTGTACCAGACGGTAACACAGGAGGTCAACAACAAAATCTCGCCCCAGAAAAAACTGCTGAGCTCCTTCTGGCTGAGCCCAATATTGAATATGATGTGGAATTCCGAAATGTTATCTAACAACCTAGTAACCTGGTTCAGATCATCCCCAAAAGAACTTTCCCCTTGACACACGGCCTCTGAAATGGCATGTTAAATATTTCACAAAATCTGGACTCCGCCACCTTTCAGGTTGATGGAAATCCCCAGATCGAGCTAGAAATAGCCCCTCTTCGGATCCATAACCCACTACATCCTGAAATATACATAAATCGAATATGAGATAGGTATCTCATGGATCGAAATGTAAGAAAAGGGGCGATCGTGAAAGATTTTGTAAATCGGATTTGGAGAACCTTAAAGTGTGACCAAGGAGTACTGAAATGGCACTTCCTGCCTTAAAATTTGAACACGAAAGCAAGCAAGCACTGGTGCATGAGGTAATGGCGCGGTCAGAGCAGAACATTACCGCCTGTTATCAGTGCCGACGATGTGCTGCAGGATGTCCTGTGGGAGAAGAGACCGGCTATGTCACGCCTGATCGTTTGATTCGAATGATACTGCTCGGCGACCGGGAACAGGCCCTCAGTAACAAGCTGGTCTGGAAGTGTGTGTCGTGCTATACATGCGGCACCCGCTGCCCAAACGAAATACAAACCGCAAAGATCACCGAGACCCTCAAACATATGTCCAAAGAGGAGCATCTGGATCCACTCCTTCCAAAAGTCGCAGCCTTCCATAAATCCTTCTGTACCGCGGCCAACCACTTGGGAAGGCTCAATGAAATCGAATTTATGGGCCTCTATGAAATGAAGGACACCTTCCGCAACCTCATGCGCTTCAAGTTCAAAGAGATATACAAAGAGACCATGCTCCAGGCGAAACTCGGCCTGCGTATGACCAAGAAAAAACGCATGCACTTCGGGATCCAAAAGATCAAACACCTTTCAGATCTCAAACGCCTTCTCAAGAAGGCAAAAAAAAACGGGCCGCTGACAGAGTCTGACATGAGCAGGGGGACATAATGGAAATTGCCTATTACCCTGGATGCACATTACACGCATCGAGTCAGCTCTATGACACACAGACCAAGTTGGTGCTAGGGGAGATGGGAATCAACCTGAACGAGCTCGAAGACTGGAATTGCTGTGGTGCCACATCTGCCAGCAAGACCGACGACTTCCTGTCGGTTGCCATGCCCGCACGCAACCTGGGTATTGCGGACGACTGTGGGCTCTCTGAGTTGGTGATCCCCTGCTCGGCCTGCTATAGCCGGATGCTGGTCGCACAACACAGACTTGCGTCTAACAATAGACTAAGGGACGAAATCAACGCGGAGTTGTCCAAAAAAGTAAAGAGCAACATTAGGATTATGAGTATTCTTGAGGTATTGATACCGAAGGCCGAGTCCGGCGAACTTGCCGAAAAGGCGGTCAAGCAACTCGAGGGTCTGGAACCCGCATGTTACTACGGATGTCTTCAAACCAGGTTCCCATATGATGTGCCCGTGCCCGACGATGTAGAAAATCCACAGGGGATGGAGATCGTTCTCAAAACCCTCGGTGCCAAGCCCTTGGACTGGAGCTACAAAACCGACTGCTGTGGGGCATCCGCGACCGTTAACGACACCGATACCGCGCTCCTGCTCATGTCGAAGATTTTTAAGGACGCCATTGCGAGAGGAGCCAACTGTTTTGTCACTACCTGCCCAATGTGCCAGCTCAACCTCGATGCATACCAGGAACAGATGAAGCAAAAATATGACATTGGCCAGAGCATGCCTGTCTACTTCATTACCGAGCTTATTGGAGTGGCCATGGACAAATCCCCTGAAGAGCTGCAAATCGACAGGCATTTTGTGGATGCAATCGGCCTCTTGAAGGAGTTGAACTTGATATGAGTGATAGTGCCTCCTCAAATGGTAATAGAGTAAAAGGATCGGTCCTGATCGTAGGCGGCGGTGTGGGTGGCATGCAGTCCGCGTTCGACCTTGCTGAAGCCGGCTTCAAGGTACATATAGTCCAGAAAGATTCAAGCATAGGCGGGACCATGGCCATGTTGGATAAGACCTTTCCCACTGGCGACTGTGCCATGTGTATGATCTCACCCAAGATGGTGGAGGTCGGCCGGCATCTCAATATAGACCTGATCACCTGCGCAGAAGTGGAGAAGGTTGAGGGTCCCAAAGGGAATTTCAGAGTCACCATCCGCAAGAATCCTCGTTACATTGATGAGGCAAAGTGTACGGCCTGTGGCGATTGTGCGAGGGTCTGCCCTGTAGAACTCCCCAATGAATACGAGCAAGGTCTTTCCACCAGAAGAGCAACCTACAAAGAATATGCCCAAGCCATTCCGAGCGCCTATGCCATCCGAAAGATGGACAAAGCCCCCTGCCGTTTGGCCTGCCCCGCGGGATTGAATGTACAGGGGTATGTACAGATGGTGGGACAGGGGAAATACAAAGAGGCCCTGAAAATCATTATGCAAGATCTCCCCCTGCCCGGTGTGCTCGGCAGAATCTGTCCCCATGGATGTGAAGATGCCTGCCGTCGGTGTGATGTGGATGATCCGATAGCCATTCGGGACCTGAAACGCCTTGCAGCCGACCAGTTTGATCCCCGGGAAATAGAGATTGAATGTCTCCCTCCAAGGGAGGAGAAGGTGGCTATCATCGGCTCGGGCCCTGCGGGGCTTTCCGCGGCCTATCATCTAGCACGGAAAGGGGTCTTATCCACGATTTTTGAGGCCCTGCCCAAAGCCGGCGGCATGCTGCGGGTGGGCATCCCTGAGCATCGTCTTCCTCGAGACATTCTGGATCGGGAGATCGAGGTCATCACCAACCTGGGTGTGGAGATCAGGACCGACACGCCCCTGGGCCCGAATTTGACGGTCAAAACCCTATTGAATCAAGGCTACAAGGCCATATATCTGGCTACTGGGGCCCATAGAGGGATTGAGATGGGTATCCCCGGTGATGAGGCTGAGGGTGTACGACAGGGTGTGGATTTTCTTAGAGAACTGAACCTTAAGGGTAAGGCGGCTGTGGGAAGAAGAGTGGCTATCGTCGGCGGCGGTAATGTGGCCATCGACGCGTCCCGCTCCGCAGTCCGGCTAGGGGCCGAAGAAGTCACTATCATCTACCGAAGGACTCGCGCGGAGATGCCGGCCTGGGAGGAAGAAGTCGAGGCCGCAGAGGAGGAAGGGGTGAAGATCTCCTTTCTCTCAGCCCCCCAGGAAGTCCTCCTCCAGGACGACAGGGTGATTGGTCTGCGGTGTATTCGCATGGAACTTGGGGAGCCCGACTCGTCGGGTAGAAGAAGGCCGGTCCCCATACCTGGGAGTGAATTTGATATGGAACTCGACCAGGTCATTCCGGCCATCGGTCAAACACCTGATCTTTCCGCCCTGGAAGAGATATCCGGTCTGGAATTCTCTCGGTGGGGTACGGTTGAAACGGATTCCATCACCTATGCCACCAACTGCGACGGTGTTTTTGCGGGTGGAGATGTGCAGACCGGTCCATGGGTGGCCATTGGTGCCGTTGCCTCAGGCCGGGAGGCAGCCGAATCCATTGTCCGTTATTTGGACGGACGGGACATGGCCGAGGGACGGGAACCCATCACCAAAGAGGATCCGGTCTACCGTCCTATTCCAAAAGGCCAACACAAGAAGGATCGAGCCAAAATGCCGGAGTTGCCTGTTGAAAAGCGAGAAGGAAACTTCAAGGAAGTGGAGCTGGGTCTGGATATAGAGACCGGTCAGACAGAGGCCCATCGGTGTTTGAATTGTTCATATTGCTGCGAGTGTTTTCAGTGCGTGGAGGCCTGTCTTCCTGGAGCGGTAACACTGGAGACCCACGCGCAGCAACCCGAGACCATGGAAATCAATGTGGGGTCCATTATTCTGTCCCCAGGTCTCGCCCGCTATGACGCCGGCGTCCGACAGGAACTGGGGTTTGGCCGTTGGCCCAACGTGGTGTCGTCCATTCAGTTTGAGCGCATCCTTTCCGCGTCCGGCCCGTACCAGGGAACGGTCAAGCGCCCCAGCGACGGAAAGCATCCTGAAAAAATCGCGTGGATTCAATGTGTAGGATCCCGGGACCGACACAATGCCAATCCCTGGTGTTCTTCGGTCTGTTGTATGTATGCCACCAAGCAGGCCATTATTGCCACCGAACATGATAGCCGAATTCATCCCACCATTTTCTTTATGGAGCTGAGAGCCTTTGGAAAGGACTTTGACAAGTATGTGGATCGTGCCAAGAACGACTACAGCGTCCGGTATCAACGGGCCATGATCTCGGCAATAAGGGAAGAACCCGGAACAGGTAACCTGGTGCTGCGCTATGCTAAAGAGGATGGAACCCTGGTGGACGAAACCTTTGACATGGTCGTCCTCTCCATCGGCTTTCAGCCCCACTCGGACGTGGATGATTTGGCCAAGACCTTTGATATTGCGCTCAATGACCACCGCTTTCCCAGAACAACCCAATTTCAGCCGGTTAATACCTCTCAAGATGGTGTGTTTGTCACGGGTATATTCCAATCCCCCAAGGACATACCCGAGACCGTGATGCAGGGAAGCGCTGTAGCGGGAGAGGCTATGGCTTTGCTGGGTGAGGCCAGGGGCACAGAGACGGTGACCAGAGAACTCCCGCCGGAAACAGACATCACCAAAGAAGAGCCCAGAATCGGGGTATTCGTCTGTCACTGCGGAATCAATATCAGCCAGACCGTAGATGTGGAAAAGGTGGTCGAATCTGTGAAAGGTGAACAGGGCGTTATACATGCTGAAAATACAATGTACGCCTGCGCACAGAACACACAAGAGCGAATAAAGGAGATCGTCAAGGAGAAAAATTTGAACAGGGTCTTGGTGGCTTCTTGCACACCAAGAACCCACGAGCCCCTGTTCCAGGACACTATCCGTGAAGCCGGACTGAACAAGTATTTGTTCGAGCTTGCCGATATCCGCGAGCAATGCTCCTGGTGTCACATGGGACAGAATGAAGATGCCACAGAAAAGGCCATCAGCATTGTTAAAATGAATATAGCCAAGGTCAGGCTGCTGGAGCCGGTCACCACCGACTCGGTGGGCGTGATTCCCGGGGCCATGGTCATTGGCGGCGGAGTAGCCGGCATCACCGCGGCCCTTTCACTGGGTGATCAGGGTTTTGATGTCCACCTGGTGGAAAAGGAGATTGACCTGGGCGGTCTGGCTCGCAATCTTTTTCATACACTGGATAAAAGCGATGTGCAGGGTTTTTTAAAGACCAAAATCGAAGAGATCCAGGCCCACCCGCGCATCACCATTCACACGGGGCTTGAGGTCAAATCCACTGATGGTTTTGTGGGCAACTTCAAGACAACCCTGACTGACGGAACATCGTTCGAGCATGGGGCTATTATCGTGGCCATTGGCGGTACCGAATATGAGTCCAAGGAATACCTTTACGGGGAGAACGACAGGGTGATCACCCAGCGAATGCTGGAGAAGAGGCTTGCAGCCAATCATGGCGTTCAAGCGGGCGAAAAATATGTCATGATCCAGTGTGTGGGTTCCAGAGAGGAGCCTGATAATTACTGCTCCCGTATTTGCTGTCAGGACGCTATAAAGAACGCTATCGCCATCAAAGAACACTCGCCTGATACACAGGTCATCATCCTCTATCGTGACATCAGGACATACGGGCTCAGGGAAGACTACTACTTTAAGGCGCGCGATTTGGGCGTGATCTTTGTAAACTATATCCCGGAAAGGAAACCTCAGGTGGAGGTTTCAGAAGACAATCTTCGGGTCAAGACCTTCGATGATATGCTCGGCCGAGAAGTCGAGTTTGAAGCGGACTGGCTGGTGCTTTCCACGGGCCTCAGACCGCACCCAACGACAGAAGAGGTCGCCAAGATTTACAAACTGACGCGCAATCCGGAGGGCTACCTGCTGGAGGCCCACGTCAAACTTCGTCCCGTAGACTTTCCGTCCGAGGGTATCTTCCTGTGCGGACTGGCCCATGCCCCCAAGAATCTGGATGAAACTATTTCCCAGGCCCTAGCCGCTGCCGGTCGCGCCGGTGTCATCCTGTCTCAGGACAAACTGGCCGTATCCGGGATTATTTCCAAGCACAACCGGGATATCTGCATGTCCTGTCTCACATGCTTCAGAGTTTGTCCCTTTGATTCACCCTATATCGACGAAGAGGGCAAGGTAAGCCACAACGAGGTCAAATGCATGGGATGTGGAATCTGTGCGGGTGTCTGTCCGGCCAAGGCATTTCAGGTCAATAACTTCAAAGACGGGCAAATATTGGCCATGATAGATACACTGGCCGAAGGAACGAGCATGTAGGGAGGAAAGATAGAGAGAACATGACAGAAGAAGCTTCAACCGTGGCACAGGAGGATACCTCCTCCGTAGAGAAACCGCACGACATCCCTTCGGACTGGTCGCCCAACATCCTGGCCTTTGCCTGCCACTATTGCGCTTTCGCGGCCGCAGACCTCTCTGGGGTCATGCGGCTCTCCTATCCTACAAACGTAAAGATCATCAGGCTCCCTTGCACAGGCAAGCTGGACCACATCTATGTTCTTCGCGCGTTCGAGAAAGGCATGGACGGCGTATTTGCTGCCGGGTGACTGCCCGGACAGTGTCATTTCCTGGAAGGAAATACAAACGCCAGAAAGAGGATTGAGTATCTAAAGAATCTATTAATTAAGGTTGATATTGATCCGGAACGGCTTGAGATGTATAACCTTTCCGCAGCCATGGGACCCAGATGGGCGGAAATCTGTACCGAGTTTACAGAGAAGATCAAAAAGCTCGGTCCCTCCCCCATTCGGCTTGCGGAATCCAGATATTCTGGAACGGAATCCAAGTACTCCGGAAAGGAGTAGATTAAGATGATTGTCGGGAAACAAAAATCCTTCGAAGTCATCTGGGACATGATCAAAGAATACAGGAAGGTCTTGATCTTCGGATGCAACACCTGCGTGGCCATTTGCCACGAGGGGGGGAATAAGGAAGCAGAGATCTTGGCCTCCATGTTGAGGATGAAGGCCAAACAGGAAGGTATAGAGATCGACATCAAGAATGGGGGAATCGAGCGGCAGTGCGAACACGAATTCTTCGATTCCGCGAAAGAACAGATCGAGTGGGCCGACGCCGTTCTCTCCATCGCCTGCGGGGCCGGGGTCCAGTTCACCTCCGAGAAATGGCCGGAGAAGATCATTCTGCCCGGACTCAACACCACTTTCATCGGTGTAGTTGAGGGACCGGGTTTGTTTACTGAGCGCTGTCTTATGTGCGGAGACTGCATCCTCCACCTGACCGGCGGTCTATGCCCCGTTGCTCGTTGTTCTAAAAACCTCCTCAACGGGCCTTGTGGCGGTTCGGCCAAGGGAAAGTGTGAGATCTCAAGGGAAGTTGACTGTGTCTGGGACATGATCGTGAGAAAGAAAATGGAACAGGGCCGTCTGGAGGATCTACTCCGAATAACACCAGCCAAGGATTGGCAGACCTCAAGGGACGGCGGGCCCCGAAAGAGTGCTAAGGAGGGACTGGTAGAATGAACGATCTGAAATCTGGAAGCAATCTTGAAAAGGTCCTCAAAGCCGGGCACTTTACCTTTACCGGCGAATGTGGTCCCCCAAAGGGCGCGAATACGGACCATCTCAAGGAAAAGGCTGCCCACCTGAAAGGGATGGTAGATGCGGTCAATATCACCGATAACCAGACAGCGGTGGTTAGAATGTCCAGCTGGGCCGCTTCCACGATATTGATACAAGAAGGAATTGAGCCCAATTATCAAATGGTCTGCCGTGATCGGAACCGTTTGGCCATGCAGAGTGATATCCTGGGCGCCTATACTTTAGGCATCCGAAACATGCTCTGTCTTTCCGGCGATCACCAGCGTTTTGGGAACCACCCCCAGGCCAAGAACGTCTTTGACTTAGACTCCATGCAACTTATCTCCCTAGCCAAAAAGATGCGGGATGAGGGCAAATTCCTGAATGAGGAGCAGCTTGATGTCTCGCCCAGGCTCTTTATAGGGGCTGCCTCCAACCCATTTGCAGATCCCATTGAATTCCGGGTTCACCGACTCGCAAAGAAGATCGCCTCAGGGGCGGATTTCGTTCAGACCCAATGCATTTACAATATGGATATCTTTAGGGATTTTATGAAAAAGGTGGTCGATATGGGTCTTCATGAGAAGTGCTATATCTTGGCCGGAGTCACCCCCATGAAAAGCCTTGGTATGGCCCAGTATATGGCCAAAGCGGTCCCCGGCATGGATGTGCCCGAATCTCTGATCAATAGACTGAGAGGAGCGGGAAAAGGGAAAGTAGCTGAAGAGGGCATCAAATTCGCACTCGAGCAGATTGAAGAATTTAAAGAGATGGAAGGTGTAGCCGGTGTTCATCTCATGGCCATCGAATGGGAACACAAAGTCCCGGAGATCGCAGAGAGAGCCGGTCTCCTTCCAAGACCCAAGGTTTGATGACGCCATCCTTCTGAGAAGGCTTTTTTCTTGAGTTCTACAGCACTTGTCCCTTAAGATATTGCACCAACTTATTGTCACACTTGATTCTTTATTGCTTTTTCACTGTGATCATTACCACCAAAGACGGAAAAACATATGATACGGAGATCGATTTGACTGCTCCGGAGCGGCATATCCTTCAGAAGTTGTTCCTGTGGAAGACCATGGCTTCCAACATTGAAGTATTCAGAAAAAAGAAAGAGGAGGCCCTGATCAAGGGATGGAACAATTCAGGGCCTATCCAGGAGACTCCTAGTTTAAAGGACATTATCAAGGATCTCGAACAGAAACTTATATTGCGGTTGGATAGTGAAACATCGTGAGGCGGCGGAATTAGAGAGACCTGCAGGAAGCTTCAACATCGCGAGCCGTTAGTGAATCGAGGTTCCTTGGCTATTTGTCGACACGTCCTCCTCGTGGCTTAGCCGCTGAACGGTTACAACCCAGATGGAAAAGATGGAATTAGGAAAAGAGGGAACGGATTCCCGAGAAAAAGACAAGAACCATACACAACTTATCCTAGATTCTATTCCTTACAGAATCATGGTTGTCAACACGGATATGACCATTGACACCGTGAATCAACCCTTTCTGAATGAACTCGGCCTAAGCTATGATGATGTCCGGGGCAAACCTTGTTACTTGGTGAGGTATGGGTTCAACCAACCATGTGATGAACTTGGCCGAGTCTGTAACATAAGGCAGCGCCTTGACGAGATCAAAGAGAATAGGTCCATCAGTGTCTACAACGAATATCTCGATGATAGCGGCGAAATCCGTTATGACGTAGTCACCATTGCCCCCATCTGTAACAAAGAGGGTGAATTGGTCCAGATTCTTGAAGCATCCAGGGATGTGACGGAAAGATTTATGCTGGAACAAGAAGCCCGAAAATCCAACACCTTTTTTCAAAATATGATCCAGAGTACTGTGGACGGCATTGTTGTCTCTGATACCAAAGGAAACGTCCTGATCTGGAATCAAGGGATGGAAGCACTGACAGGATACTCGGCCCGGGAGATGACGGATATGGGTCATTTAAGCAGCTTCTATGACATAGATGTGGCAAAAGAAAACATGCAGAAGATGCGCAGTGACCGGCACGGGCCTCCAGGGAAATTAAATCCTACCAACATGACGATCACCACAAAGGAAGGTGAGAAAATTCCGGTCACCTTATCCGCCTCTATCATCACTATTGACGGCAAGGAGACAGCCAGTGTCGGGGTCTTTAGGGATATGAGGGAAGTTCTCCAGATGAGAAAAGACCTGGAGGATGCCCACCTCCAACTGGTGGAATCAGAGAGAATCGCATCTATAGGCAGAATGGCCGCCGGTGTCGCTCATGAAATCAATAACCCTCTGTCCGGCATCCTGATCTTCGCCGAACTGCTCAAGGAGAATTTGAAGGATAATCCCCAATACTTCAATGACGCAAACGAAATCATTCAACAGACATTAAGATGTAAAAGGATTGTATCCGATCTACTGGAGTTTAGCAGGCAGTCCGTGGGCAAAATATCCTCTTTCAGTTTAGCTGAATTGATTGACAAGACACTGGTTCTCTTGGTCAATCAGGCCCTTTTTCAAAATATATCCATCACCAAACAAATAGATTCGGACCTGCCCAGCATGGTGGGTGACATGGCCCAGCTCCAGCAGGTCTTTACCAATCTCTTCATGAATGCCGCAGACGCCATGGAAGGTAACGGCCGTCTGGATATCAAAGCGCGGTTTGAACCTGAAAAGAATCAGTTCCATATCCGCGTTTCTGATACCGGTCCAGGTATCCCGGAGAACATGCGGGAAAAGATCTTTGATTTTTTCTTTACTACCAAGGCCCCTGGAAAGGGAACAGGTCTGGGATTGACGATTACCAAGAACATTATTTCTCTGCACGGTGGCAGCATTGCCATAGACTCTCCTCCTGAGGGAGGGACCACCTTCGTTATCGAGATCCCCCTGGGATTTGTGGCGAGGACCTCGGAAGAACCTCTTTTTGTCGGATTGGATAATTGATTGAGCACGAGCGGTTAATTCGGAGAAGGGCTATCATTCATCATGGATCATAAAACAAAGATATTGGTTGTAGATGACGAGCAGGTTGTTAGGGAGGGATGCAGCCGTGTGTTAACGGGAAAGGGATATGAGGTCTTGACCGCTGAAAACGGACAAAAGGCTGTGGATCTGCTGAACAAAGAGACCGTAGATGTTATCCTGCTCGACCTGAAAATGCCTGTCATGAGTGGCGAGGAGGTCCTGGAAAAAACGCGCGTTCAATATCCGGACATCCCGGTCATCATTATCACGGGACATGGAACCGTGGATACCGCCGTGGATTGTATGAAGCAGGGCGCTTATGACTTTATAACCAAGCCTTTCCAGATCGATCAGTTTCTCTTAACCATCAATCGGGCTGCCGAAAAGAGGGCGCTTGAAAAGAGAGCCCACTCATATGAAGAGGAGAAATTGAGAAACCTCTATGATCTCGACCTGGAAAAAAGCCGGCTGAAGACCATAATCAACTGTATGGCTGATGGTGTAATGGTCACTAACCGCAACCTGGAAGTTGTCCTTCACAATCCCGCATTGATGAGGCTGCTGGAGATATCGGGAAAGGTCGAAAATCCCGTATTAGTGAATCAGATTATAGATGACAGGGCTCTGAGAAATACACTTGAGGGTATCCAGACCGGTGAATCTGCAAGAGATGAGTTCGTGTCCCAGGAAATCAGCGCCGGGAAAATGGTCCTGAGGGCCATTTCGGCACCAGCCCTCGGCCCCGATGATGGGCTCGTCGGGACAGTCACGGTCTTGCAGGATATCACCGCCTTTAGACAACTCGACGAGATGAAATCAGATTTTATAAATATGGTAGCCCACGAACTCCGAAGTCCATTGATTTCCATCAGGCAACAAAACACTGTCCTTCTAGAGGGGTTACTCGGTCCTCTTGGGGAAAAGCAGGAGGAATTCCTAGGAAAGGGAGTAAAGAAAATAGACCAACTCCTTGAGCTGATCAATGATCTTTTGGACATCGCGAAGCTTGAAGAGGGAAAACAGGTACAACATCGAGTGCCTACGGATATCGAATCACTCATCAAGGATACCCTCTCTCTGTTGAAGCCCAGGGCCCAGAAGCAGGGAATTACCCTTATTGACTCCTGCAAGAACATGAAGCCCGTTCATGCGGATCCCAAAGGAATTGAAGAGATCCTCAATAACCTTGTCACCAATGCCATCAATTATTCTCCTGAAGGGGGTCGGGTCGAAGTGAATGCCCAGGTCCTGGGGGAATATATGGAAATCAAAGTAAGTGACACGGGAGTAGGCATTGACCCGGAAGAACTCCCTA
This sequence comes from uncultured Desulfobacteraceae bacterium, assembly GCA_964520425.1. Classification (GTDB taxonomy): domain Bacteria; phylum Desulfobacterota; class DSM-4660; order Desulfatiglandales; family HGW-15; genus JAFGFY01. Next base: position 10,442 of record CAZFMX010000004.1, on the reverse strand, counting down.
AGATCTTTGACAAGTTTTACCGTATAAAAAACAAAAAGACTCGTAATGTGACAGGTACAGGATTGGGACTCACCATAGTAAAAGGTGTGGTAGAAAGTCATAATGGTACGATTGACGTGGAAAGCGTTCCTGATAAAGGAACTACTTTTAGAATATTGCTACCGGTTATAAGGGAAGATGGGAAAAGCCCCTAAAGGGATTGCCAAATAGGAATTATTGTAGTAAAAGCCTACATCCCCTACTCTCTGGGGAACACCCTGACCATAAGAACAAACTGCTTAACCGTCTGTTGAGTCTAGATTCTTAAGTTCATATCGTTTTTTCAAATTATTCGTCCCGGACCGATCAGTTCGAGCCAAATACGGAAGATGGGGTCAAAGGGGACTGGAGGTCAAGCATATGCCGTTACAGGAAAAGATAAAATCGGGGAATTTCGTTGTCCTTGGTGAATTTGAGCCGCCAAAAGGAATCGACTTCTCGCCTTTTCTTAGGAGTGCCAATCAAGTAAAAGGTCGCATAGATGCACTCATAGTCCCTGAAATGGGGAATGCCGTCCTGAAGGCGAGTTCTTTGGGAGGGTGCGCCGTGCTGCAAGAAGCAGGAGTCGAAACGGTTTTTCAGGTCTGTTGTCGGGATAGGAATCGTCTAGCCCTTCAGGCCGACCTCCTGTCCGCATCAGCACTGGGCATTAAGAATGTCGTGGTCACGGCAGGGGAGGACATCAATTTCGGGGATCATCCTCAAGCCAGAGCTGTTAATGACTTGGACGTTATGGGTCTCCTCGAAACCCTTCAGAAACTTCAGATGGGAAAAGATCTGGCTGGCATTGAGTTGAAAGGATCACCCACCTATTTTGTGGGTTCTACCATAGACACCGGCACCCCGGGAGGTCTTCTGGAAATCGAGTTGGATAACCTCAAAAAGAAGATAGATCTCGGGGTAGAATATATCATAACAAACCCAGTGTTTGACACCCGTCGTTTCCAACAATTTGTTAAGAGAGTGGACACAACCCAAGTGGCGATCATTCCTACCGTTCTCCTGTTAAAATCCGCCGGAATGGCACGATACATTGATCGAAACATAAAGGGGACCTCCATTCCCTCTGAGATAATCACAAGTATTCAAAAGGCCCCTGATAAAGTTCAGGAATGCATAACTATTGCTGCAAAGATCATAACCCAGCTAAAGGAGATGGGGATGGCCGGCGTACTGATCTCAACCGTAGGCTGGGAAGACAGGCTTCCTCAAATTCTGAACGAGGCCAACCTGTCATAGCCTTATAACAAATCAGGCTCCTTGCCGTTTCCGCGTTGCACGGCGTATGCGGTTTGCATGACAAATCAAGTGTGGAGCGGATCAAACGCTTTGTGAGTCTACCAAATGGTCAAACTGGAAAGGGAAGACATAATGACTGAAGAAAGACTTGATACACCCTCAGGCTCGGTGATGGTGGTCGGTGGCGGAATTGCCGGGATGCAGGCTGCTCTGGATCTGGCTAATTCCGGTTATCTGGTCAAACTTGTGGAGAAGTCCCCCGCCATCGGCGGTGTCATGAGTGAACTGGACAAGACCTTTCCTACCAACGATTGTGCTATGTGAATCATTTCTCCTAAACTGGTCGAGGTCGGCCGGCATCTGAATATAGATTTGATCACATGTGCTGACGTGGAGAAGGTCAGTGGTGCTCAGGGGAACTTCAAAGTCTCCCTTCGCAGAATTCCTCGCTACATTGATGAGGCAAAGTGCACGGCCTGTGGCGACTGTGCGAGGGTCTGCCCTGTAGAACTCCCCAATGAATACGACCAGGGTCTTTCCACCAGAAAAGCAACCTATAAAAAATATGCCCAAGCCATTCCGGGGGCCTTTGCCATTCAGAAAGTGAACAAAGCCCCCTGCCGTCTAGCCTGCCCCGCGGGATTGAATGTGCAAGGGTATGTACAGATGGTGGGACAGGGGAAATACAAAGAGGCCCTGAAAATCATTATGCAAGATCTCCCCCTGCCCGGTGTGCTCGGCAGAATCTGTCCCCATGGATGTGAAGATGCCTGCCGTCGGTGTGATGTGGATGATCCGATAGCCATTCGGGACCTGAAACGCCTTGCAGCCGACCAGTTTGATCCCCGGGAAATAGAGATTGAATGTCTCCCTCCAAGGGAGGAGAAGGTGGCTATCATCGGCTCGGGCCCTGCGGGGCTTTCCGCGGCCTATCATCTAGCACGGAAAGGGGTCTTATCCACGATTTTTGAGGCCCTGCCCAAAGCCGGCGGCATGCTGCGGGTGGGCATCCCTGAGCATCGTCTTCCTCGAGACATTCTGGATCGGGAGATCGAGGTCATCACCAACCTGGGTGTGGAGATCAGGACCGACACGCCCCTGGGCCCGAATTTGACGGTCAAAACCCTATTGAATCAAGGCTACAAGGCCATATATCTGGCTACTGGGGCCCATAGAGGGATTGAGATGGGTATCCCCGGTGATGAGGCTGAGGGTGTACGACAGGGTGTGGATTTTCTTAGAGAACTGAACCTTAAGGGTAAGGCGGCTGTGGGAAGAAGAGTGGCTATCGTCGGCGGCGGTAATGTGGCCATCGACGCGTCCCGCTCCGCAGTCCGGCTAGGGGCCGAAGAAGTCACTATCATCTACCGAAGGACTCGCGCGGAGATGCCGGCCTGGGAGGAAGAAGTCGAGGCCGCAGAGGAGGAAGGGGTGAAGATCTCCTTTCTCTCAGCCCCCCAGGAAGTCCTCCTCCAGGACGACAGGGTGATTGGTCTGCGGTGTATTCGCATGGAACTTGGGGAGCCCGACTCGTCGGGTAGAAGAAGGCCGGTCCCCATACCTGGGAGTGAATTTGATATGGAACTCGACCAGGTCATTCCGGCCATCGGTCAAACACCTGATCTTTCCGCCCTGGAAGAGATATCCGGTCTGGAATTCTCTCGGTGGGGTACGGTTGAAACGGATTCCATCACCTATGCCACCAACTGCGACGGTGTTTTTGCGGGTGGAGATGTGCAGACCGGTCCATGGGTGGCCATTGGTGCCGTTGCCTCAGGCCGGGAGGCAGCCGAATCCATTGTCCGTTATTTGGACGGACGGGACATGGCCGAGGGACGGGAACCCATCACCAAAGAGGATCCGGTCTACCGTCCTATTCCAAAAGGCCAACACAAGAAGGATCGAGCCAAAATGCCGGAGTTGCCTGTTGAAAAGCGAGAAGGAAACTTCAAGGAAGTGGAGCTGGGTCTGGATATAGAGACCGGTCAGACAGAGGCCCATCGGTGTTTGAATTGTTCATATTGCTGCGAGTGTTTTCAGTGCGTGGAGGCCTGTCTTCCTGGAGCGGTAACACTGGAGACCCACGCGCAGCAACCCGAGACCATGGAAATGACCGTTGGGTCTATCATCTTGGCACCCGGATTTGAGCCTTTTGATCCCTCACAATTCCAATCCTACGGCTACTCGGAGCACCCGAATGTAGTCACTTCCCTGGAGTTTGAGAGACTCTTATCGGCCTCCGGTCCTACCATGGGACATCTGGTACGACTCTCTGATAAAAAAGAACCAAAGAAAATCGCCTGGCTGCAATGTGTCGGCTCCAGGGATATCAATAACTGCGACCACGGATATTGTTCCTCGGTCTGCTGCATGTATGCCATCAAGGAGGCTGTTGTAGCCAAAGAACATGCGGGAAAGGATCTGGAGTGTGCCATCCTCTTCATGGATATGCGGACCTATGGCAAAGACTTTGAAAAGTATTACAACACCGCACAAGAAAAGCATGGGGTCCGGTTCATTCGCTCCAGGGTCCGTAGCATCCACCCCATATCAGAAAGTGATGACCTTCTCATAGAGTATTCAGAACAAAGCGGCATCATACACCGGGAACGCTTTGACATGGTGGTTCTTTCAGTAGGAATGGAGTCATCATCCGGTGTGATAGCTCTAGCCGAAAAGCTTGGTATCGGCTTTACAGAAGGAAAATTTTGCCAAACAGACTCTTTTTATCCCGTTGCCACAGACAAAGAAGGAGTTTACGTATGTGGGGTCTTTCAAGGGCCAAAAGACATACCTCAATCGGTAATGGAAGCCAGCGCAGCGGCATGTGCCGCAAGCAGAGACTTGAGCATAGCCAGGGGAACGGAGACACGGGTCGAGGAAATCCCGGAAGAGCGGGACGTCTCGAACGAAGAGCCACGAATCGGGGTATTTGTCTGTAATTGCGGGATCAATATAGGGGGCGTTGTGGATGTCCCGGCGGTAGCCGAATATACCTCTACCCTTCCCCATGTGGTCTACGTCGACCAAAACCTCTTCACCTGTTCCCAGGATACTCAGGATAAGATGAAAGAGGTGATCAAAGAAGAGAACCTGAACCGTGTCGTCGTTGCGGCGTGTTCCCCCATGACCCATGAGCCTCTCTTTCAGGAGACTATACAAAGCTGTGGTCTTAACAAATACCTCTTTGAGATGGCTAATATCCGGAACCAAAATTCATGGGTCCATAGTGAAAAGGCGGAATCGGCCACTGATAAGGCCAAAGATCTGATCCGCATGGCCGTTGCTAGGGCAGGCCTCTTAAAGCCCCTCAATGCAAAAAGGATTTCCGTCAATAAGCGGGCCCTGGTCATCGGCGGTGGCGTCGCCGGCATGAGTGCTGCCCTCGGCGTTGCGGACCAGGGTTTTGAGGTGGTGATCGTGGAAAAAGAGGCCCAGTTGGGAGGGCTCGCTAAAGAATTGACCCACACCATCGGAGGGGACGATATTCAAGACTATATTCGTGGACTCGTCGAGCGGGTGACGCGCCATGAGAAGATCCAGGTCTTGGCCGAGTCCCTCATCGTGGAATTCAGCGGATTCAAGGGGAATTTCACCACAGAAGTCATCGTTGGACCGGGTATGTACGAAAGGAAGATCGAACATGGCGTCGTGATTCTGGCTACAGGGGCCAAGGAATACGAACCTAAAGAGTTTCATTACGAAGAAGACGAAAGGGTCATGACCCAAATAGAATTGAGCAAACACCTTTTAAAAGATGAGGCAAAGGCCCTTCGAGACATCGTCATGATTCAATGTGTGGGATCCAGAAACGAGGAATCCCCCAATTGCTCCCGGGTCTGCTGTCAGTCGGCCGTCAAGAATGCTCTGCACATTAAGGAACTCAATCCCGATACCAATGTGTATGTCTTATATCGTGACATTCGGACTTACTGAGAACTTGAGTACTATTATCGGGAGGCAAGGCGCCAAGGGGTCCTCTTTCTCCGTTTTGACGAAGACGATCCACCACAAGTGGAATCCACGGAGGAGAGTCTTAAGGTCACTTTTATGGACCCTGTCCTTCAGAGAAAAATCAGAATCTCCGCGGATCTCTTTGCACTGAGCGCAGGAATGAGGGCTGAAGAGACGGAAGAACTGGCCTCTATTCTCAAAGTGGCGCGCAACGCGGACGGATACTTCATGGAGGCCCACGTCAAGCTCCGTCCCGTGGACATGCCCAGTGAGGGGGTCTTTGTTTGTGGGACGGCGCACAGTCCTAAGCTCATCTCAGAGGCGATCTCCCAGGCGATGGCTGCCGCTTCACGGGCCGTCACTTTTCTCACACAATCAGAGATCACTCTCTCCGTGGTAACGGCTGAAGTAGATCAGGAGCACTGTGCCTCATGTCTTGTCTGTGTACGCTCCTGCCCTTATCAAGTCCCCCGTATTAACAAGGACGGAGTCAGTGAAATCGATCCGGCCCTTTGCCGAGGTTGCGGGATCTGTACGGCAGAGTGTCCCGCGAAGATTATTCAACTCAACTGGTATGAGGATAACCAGGTCATGAGCAAATTGGATGCCTTGTTGGAAGGAGTCCTATAATGGATACGTTCGAACCGATTATTGTTGCGTTTTGCTGTCAAGCCTGAGGGTACACTGCAGCGGACCTGGCAGGTTCCATGCGACTCCAGTACCCGGAGAATATCAGAATCGTCAGTATCCCTTGTACCGGGAAAGTGGATTTGATCCACATTCTCAGGGCCTTCGAGAAAGGGGCAGATGGACTCTATATTGTGGGTTGCCTTGAAGGAGAATGTCGCTACATCCGAGGGAACCTCAGGGCTCGAAAAAGGGTGGAGAAGGCCCAGGCGATCTTGGAGAGCATAGGGATCGGAGGAGAGAGGGTTCAGATGTATAACCTTTCTTCAAGTGAAGGGCCCAAATTCGCCGAATTCGCGACCGAGATGACAGAAAAGATCAAAGGCTTGGGTCCCAATCCCATCAAGCTGAACAAGAAGAAGGCCGCGTAGAGATTTTCGTTTTTTAGAGTGGTGAAGTCTGCAAAAGGCAGACAAACCGCGGTGTCCGGAGATTTCCAGAGGAAGTCTTTTGTTTCAAGAGGAGGTTTTGGCATATGATTGTAGCAAAGCAGAAACCGATTGAGGAAATCATCGAGGAAGTCAAGGATTCAAAGAAGCTGCTCATCTTGGGCTGTAATGAGTGCGTCACGGTTTGTGAGGCAGGGGGTAAAAAAGAGGTCGCCGTCCTTGCCTCGGCGCTCCGCATGTACTTTATGAACCAAGGTCAGGAAATAAAGATCGATGAGCACACGCTGGAACGTCAGTGCGATCATGAGTACCTGGAAGAGATCAGGGGCAATATTGATCAGTATGACGCTGTTCTCTCCCTGGCCTGCGGCGTCGGGGTCCAGTTTATGGCTGAGAAGTATTTCAACATGCCCGTTTTGCCGGGCGTGGACACCTGCTTCATGGGCGCGACAGAGGAGAGGGGCGTCTGGTCTGAGCGATGCCAGGGGTGTGGAAAATGTGTCCTGGCCAAGACAGGCGGGATATGCCCTATCTCCCGATGTGCCAAGAGACTCTTTAACGGGCCTTGTGGAGGATCCACAAAAGGACACTGTGAGATTCATAAGGATATCGTCTGTGGTTGGCAATTGATTATAGACCGTCTGAGTGAACTGGGGAAACTGGATGACTATGAAACCCTTGCACCGATAAAAGACTGGTCCACCGAAAGGGCCGGTGGTCCCAGAAAAGTAGTCAGGGAGGATGTACAAGCATGAGCACAAAGACACCAAGCAAACTGGAAAAGGTCCTTGCCGCGGGTCATTTAGCCGTCACATCAGAGTGTGGCCCTCCCAGGGGAAGCGATGGAGAGTCCATCGCCAAAAAGGCTGAAATGATAAAGGACCATGTGGATGCCATCAACATCACCGATAACCAGACCTCGGTGACAAGGCTTTGCAGTCTGGCTGCCTGTATTCGACTCAAACTGATGGGCGTGGAACCGGTGCTTCAGATGACCGTGCGTGACAGGAACAGAATCGGACTCCAGAGTGACATCCTGGGAGCCGCTTCTTTTGATATTTATAATATCCTTTGCCTATCAGGGGATCATCAGCAATTCGGCGATTGTCCCCAAGGGCAGAATGTTTTTGATATTGACTCCATGCAATTGATACAGATGGCCAGGCTCATGAGAGACGAAGGGAAATTTCTTGGAGGAGATGACATCGCCCGGCCCCCTAAGATGTTTGTCGGCGCAGCAGCCAATCCCTTTGCCGATCCCTTTGAAATTCGTGTACGTCGTCTCGCGAAGAAGATCGCAGCCGGCGCGGAATTCATACAAACCCAGTGTATCTATAACCTCGAAAAGTTTGAACTCTGGATGAAACAGGCGCGAGACCGTGGTCTGCTTGAAAAGGTACACATCCTCGCCGGTGTCACCCCCTTCAAATCGGCCGGTATGGCCAAATACATGAAAAACCGGGTCCCGGGAATGGATGTTCCCGATGAGGTGGTCACGAGGATGAGCGGAGTCCCCAAGGAAAAACAGGCCGATGAGGGAATCAATATCTGTGTTGAGACGATCCAACGACTCAAAGAGGTAGAAGGAGTAAAGGGTTTTCATGTCATGGCCATTGAATGGGAAGAGAAAGTCCCTGAGATTGTGGAACGGGGAGGACTCTACCCAAGGCCCAAAATAGATGAATAAGTCGACCGGTTAACTGATCGATGCTGGATGACAAGCGACAAGGAGGTTTCATTATGTCCGACAAAAAATACATTCTGGTGGTAGACGATGATCCGGATCTGGTAGAAACCGTTGGAATGATGTTGGAGAGCAAAGGATGTGAGGTGGGTATGGCCTACGATGGCATCGAGGGTGAGGAGTCTATTAATAAACGACGTCCAGACTTAATAGTCCTCGACATCATGATGCCCAGAAAAGACGGTTATGTTCTGTGCGCTGAACTCAAGGCGAACCCGGATACGCGTGATATTCCTGTGGTCCTGTTGACTGCCGTCAGTGACGCCGTTCCGTCCACCACATATACCCATGCGGACGGAATGTCCACTGAGGCGGATGACTACATCCCCAAGCCCATTGAAACTGAAAGCCTGTGGGATGTGATCAGCAACCTCCTCTAGCTATACAATCGGGATCATCTCCAAGAGAATCTCCGGCGGTATACAAAGAATTTATTCTGGACCCTTGACTCCTGGAACCCTGGCCCCCTTTCTCCCAACCTATCCTGCGCGGTCCGGCTCGAGCTGGTGAAATCCAGACTAGGTGGAAGGAAGGCTTTTATTGGTAGTCTATGACATCTTCATTAAGACTTGGTGGCTTTAAGGTCCTGAAAGATGTAACTCTGATCTCTTTGGTCTCTCCTGAAGAGATGGGGGATCTTCCCGTTCGACTCTTCCGGGCAATCGCCGATGAGAAAGTGAACCTTCCCTATGTCAGCGTAATCAACAACGGTCACTCGTGGGGGATTCATATCTTGTTGGACACTGCCAACCGGACATCGGCTATCCAACTCGCCGACAGAGAATCGTCTAGCGAAACCACCAGTGTCTCTGAAAGCGCTATCCTCTCCGTCTTCCCGCATAAGAGCAACCCCACTGTTGTCGGATCTCTCCTTGAAGTCTTTGACCGTGAAGGAATAGTTGCTCAATCCTTTTCCAATTCCCCGTCGGCTGTATCAGCCGTCATCAAGAAAGAACTCATCAAAAAGGCAGGCAATGCCCTGTTTGACACTTTCGACTTCAGTGCCTATCGAACCCCGGAGGACTGGAAGCTGGCCCAAAAAGGGAAAGAGCAACTCTATAAGGAAGTGGTCGCATCCTACCAGGAAAAGAAACCCAAAGTCTATGGACTCGAAATAAGAGAGAGACTGGAATTCATACATATAAAATTGGATAATGGTGGCATTGGTCAAATCGGGACCGCTCTGAGGGATCTTTCACAATTGGGACTCAACCTTGCCTTCATATCCAAGAATCCTTGCAGACTTCAAGGGGAGGAGGATCTCTCCATTTGTCTGCCTCCTTCATCGGACCGTCCCAATGCCGAGATAATGAGCATATTGGCCCCCAAAGCAGTCATTGATACGATTTTCCCTGTGGCCACGTTCTCCATGAATGGTCCCCATTTCGGAGACCGCTACGGGATCACGGGTGAACTGCTCCGCGCCATTCGAGAGAGTGGAATCGATCTTCTGGCCTTGAACTGCAGTATTGCTTCAATCATTGGGGTGGTCCCATTGGATCAAATCCAACCCGCTATAAGGGCTATACAAGGGTGCTTTGAGGTTCCGTCCGTCACTCAAAAGGACGCTCGATCTCTGTCTATTGCACTATAGCTTTGCGAGAGCCGGAACCCTGAACCCAGAACGTTGAACGTATAACCGGAGGTCCCCATGCAGAAAACAAAGATCCTCATTGTAGATGATGAACTGATCATGAGGGAATCCCTTGCCGGGTGGCTTGAACGAGACGGCCATGAGGTGACAAAGACGGCCAGTGGTGAAGAGGCGTTGGAAGTCCTGAAGGAGTCCAGGTTTGATATCCTCCTTGTGGATATCAAGATGGAAGGAATGAGCGGACTGGATGTACTGAAACAGGTCAAAGAGAGTGATCCCGAAGTCTCCGTCGTCATGATCACAGCATATGGATCCATTTCTACGGCCATAGAAGCCATGAAGAATGGAGCCTATGACTATCTTCTCAAACCCTTTGAACCTGATGAGTTGGGCGTATTGATTGATAAGATTACTGCATTTCAGGCCCAAGCCCGGGAGAATCTCTACCTCAGGCAGCAATATCAGGATCGTACACGGTTTGAAAGTATGATCGGCCAATCCAAATCCATGCAGGAGATCTTCGACCTCATTCAGGATATCGCGCCTACAGGATCTACAGTCCTGATTACGGGTGAGACTGGGACCGGAAAGGAGTTGGCAGCCAGGGCGATTCATACCCATAGCCCCCGTAGTGAAGGCCCATTCGTCTCTGTCAATTGTGGAAGTATCCCCGAGCATCTCATGGAAAGTGAACTCTTCGGTCATCTGAAAGGAGCGTTTACCGATGCCAAAGAGACCAAGAAAGGGCGGCTCGAATTGGCGCATGGTGGAACCCTTTTCCTGGACGAAATTGGAG
>CAZFMX010000003.1:37988-85606 GCA_964520425.1 uncultured Desulfobacteraceae bacterium | reverse complement strand
CTGTATCTCATGTGAAATACATCTTGGATGGAGTATAATAATGACCACCCCTCATTTAACTTGAATAATAAGTACCTGCTGCATAGATTCAGAGGGGCATGGGGTCTCTTTTCAGTTCCACCACCCAAAAGACGTCCAAACCTGTTACCGCCCCCAAAGAGGACAGCGTTCGGTGGACAGGCACAAGGAATGCCCGTCGCTGTGGGTACATCGTTCGTGGGGCTGCTTCATAATATGCAAAATTATGGTGCCGTTTCATGACCTCTGGATAGATGGTGGTGAAACTGAAAAGAGACCCCCATACCCTCAATATGTTATAAAACCGGCTAAAATGATGGAAGATATTTCTGAGACACGACACTAGAAAAGGAGACCCTGTCTCCGACTATTTCATTCTGTTGTCTCATTCCTCTTTTCCCATTTGTGTATTCCTGCAAAAGAGAAGAGATTGAGATATGAAGGAGGAGAACCATGGATCAGAAAGTGCAAATCTTAGAGGGAGATATCACTAAGCTAGAGGTGGATGCCATTGTCAATGCGGCGAACACCTCCCTTCTGGGAGGTGGCGGAGTGGATGGTGCGATCCATCGCGCAGCGGGGCCTGAACTCCTGGAAGAGACCCGGAAAATCGGAGGGTGTCCCACGGGAGAGGCAAGGGTCAGCAAAGGCTATCGTCTTCCTGCCAAGTGGGTCATCCATACCGTAGGCCCGGTCTGGGTGGGAGGCCACAAAAACGAAGAGGCTTTGCTGGCCGATTGTTATAGGAATAGTCTTCAGGCTGCTGAGGAGTTGGGGATACAATCCATTGCCTTCCCGGCTATAAGTACGGGAGTCTATGGTTTTCCCATGGAAAGGGCGACGGAGATTGCCCTAAGTGAGACCAGAAGATTTCTTGAAACCTCCAAGTGTCTGACCGGAGTGGTTTTTATCTGCTTTGGCAATGAGGCTTTGAAGATATACCGGGATAAATACAAGGAAACCTTTGAAGGTCCCTCCGGTTGATAGCCCTTATTAGAGGAGTCAACACAGTTGATCCGTAGGAGAAATAGATTGACAACACAACAAAATGGAAGATATATCATCTAGAAGAAATCCAGAGTTTCTTTGATTTTTGAATAAGTTACGAGGTCTTGAAAACATGGCGCACAATATTAGGAAAGACCGATACGCAGAAGCTGGAGTCGATATCGATGCGGGAAACAAGATGGTTGAACTCATTAGGCCCATTGTCGGCAAGACCTTCAAATCGGGGGTCATCACAGACATTGGAGGATTCTCCGGTCTATTTTCTTTAAAGACCGATGGGATAAAGAATCCCGTTCTGACCGCTTCCACCGATGGTGTGGGGACAAAGCTGAAAATCGCGTTTATGATGGACAAGCATGATACTGTGGGGATTGATCTTGTGGCCATGTGTGCAAATGACATCATCGTTGAAGGAGCGACTCCATTATTCATGCTTGACTATATTTCCATGGGGAAATTGGATATTGACAAGGCGGTTGACATCGTCAAAGGAATCGCTGCGGGATGCATTGAGGCTGGCTGCGCTCTCATAGGGGGTGAAACCGCTGAAATGCCTGGTTTTTATGCCGATGGAGAGTATGACCTGGCAGGATTCATTGTGGGGTTGGTTGAGAATGAACAACTCATAGACGGCTCTGAAATTGCAGTAGGACACCAGATCATAGGTATCGGGTCCAACGGACTGCACAGCAATGGATATTCTCTTGTTCGCAAGGTCTTTTTTGACGAGCTTAAAATGTCTGTTGATGATCATGTGGGAGAATTCGGACGTACTCTTGGAGAGGAACTCTTGGAACCCACCCGAATCTATAGAAAGCCCATTGCCAATTTAAGACGTGACTTCCACGTCTTTGGGATCTGCCACATTACCGGCGGGGGACTCGTGGATAATTTACCGCGGATCTTGCCCAGACAATGCAAAGCCGTGATAAACACCGCAAGCTGGACACCCCAACCCATATTCCAATACCTCCAGAGCTCAGGTCATCTCTCCATGATGGAGTCGATGCGGGTGTTCAATAACGGTCTCGGGTTGGTCATCGTGATTAATGAGGAAGACACCAGCGAAGTCCTCTCGCGCTTAGAAGCCATAGGGGAGACAGCCTATCATATCGGCGCAGTGGAAACACGGGATGAAAAGGAAAACGTCATCCAATTCATCAACTGACGAATTCGGGGACATCAAAGACTCTCCGTTTTTGGTGAGTGGTTGCCTGCTTGGTATATGCTGCAGATATGATGGAGGAACCTGTCCCTCTTCCGGTCTGATTCATTTTGCCAAGTCAGCCAACCTCATTCCCATTTGCCCCGAACAATTGGGCGGTCTCTCTACACCTCGACCGTCAGCAAGTATCATAGGAGGTGATGGAGATGATGTCCTCTCAGGGCGTGCCAGCGTGGTCAATAAAGAAGGGAAAAATGTGACGGACGCCTACAAAAGAGGCGCGGAGGAGTCCTTAAGATTGGCTGGGTTAACGGGCGCAAGAATAGCCCTACTGAGAGAAAGAAGTCCATCCTGCGGACTCTCTACTCCTTATTGTGAGGACAAAACAGGAACTGGGAGGGGCGTAACGGCCGCTCTTCTCCATTCTTCCGGGATAAGAGTATTCGGAATTCTTCCGGAGGAGGATTTTCCATCACCTGACTTGTTGGAACTGATAAAGGGAAGCATCTAGTGTCGTGTCTCAGAATTAACTTGAATAATAAGTACCTGCTGTACAGATTCAAAGGGGGCATGGAAGACGCCCAAGCCTGTTACGTCCCAAAGAGGACAACGTTTGGTGGACAGGCACAAGGAATGCCCATCGCTGTGGGTACATTGTTCGTGGGACTGCTTCATAATATGCAAAATGATGGTGCCGTTCCACGACCTCTGGATAGATGGTGGTGAAACTGAAAAGAGACCCCCGTGTCCCCCCAACGTGTCATAGAACCGGCTAAAATTATGGAAGGTATTTCTGGGACACGACACTAGCTTCAAGAAAACGCTTGAATCGGATCTATCCGGGCCCAGAGGACCCGGCTTTTTGCCCGGTTTATGGCTTCGCCATTGCGATTTCTTTCAAACTTTTCAGGATACATGGCTCAGAGGGTCAGGTATCCTGGAAAGACATCAATCCAGTTGATTCCGCCATAGCGGAACTCAATTGAATCTACGCTGAAGGCGTGATTTCATATAAGGAGCACATCATGTTTGGCCTTGGAACAAGTGAACTGATTATCATTGCCGTCATCATCTTTGTCCTTTTTGGAGCCAAAAGGCTACCGGAGATCGGCAAGGGATTGGGCGGAGCGATCCGGGAATTTCGAAATGTGAAGAAGGAAATCGCCCCCGAAAAACCCTCCGCACGGGATGACAAAGAAAAAGACCGACAAGAGGATGACCCGCCTCTCCTTGAAGAAAAGCTGGCTGAGAAGGTCACAGAGCAGATACCCGGTGTGAAAGAAGTCGTGAACGTAAAGCGGAAGGTGGATAAGGTCAAAGAAATTTTAAAATAGGGATCTTCTCACACCGGAAAACCATATATTAGATCGTTTATGTTTTTGATTTTCTCCCAATTAATTGGGAGAAAGGGGCCGAGGATTCAAGGGATCAAGAGGGTGATATGGTGCAGTATTATAAATTCTTCAAAACGCATCATTATCATATGGGCCTGAACTCTGATGATTTTGGGGCAAAAAAACCATTCTTTAATTTGCCATCTTCTAATCCCTAAATAATTAAATTCTCTAGGAGACGTTGCTTTCACTTGGAACTTGATGCGCGGTTCACAGCTAATGATCTCCTGGTCCTTATATTACCCTCGAATCCTTGAACCCTCGAACCCTTAGCGTATAATTCATCTGAACCGAATAGCTTCTCGGCTTTTCCAGTAACCAATAAATTCGGGGATGATCCTTATTTTCCAAACCAAAAGGCTGTAGAGGAAGACAAGTATGGGAAAAGACTGGTCCGAATTATCTCCAGATGAAAAGAGAGAAATACGATTCAAGCGATGGTTGTCACCGGAGGATGTGAATTTCGACTCTCCTGAAGCGGAAGCACTCTATAAGGAAAGAGTGACACGACTCATTAATGCGATCAAACTGAAGGAACCGGACAGGATCCCCGTGGTCTATAGCCCGGGATTTATCCCTGCCAGATATGCGGGCTATACCGTTCGGGAGGTCATGTATGATTCAGAGAAACTGACCAAGGCCTGGTTCAAATTCATGAACGACCTTGAACACGACATTCTCCCTGGCGCCAGTCTCGTCAGGTCCGGCGAAGCGATGGAGATTCTCGGGTCAAAAATGAACAGGTGGGCTGGATGCGGTCTCCCGGACAACGTTGCTCCGCAATACGTCGAAGGTGAATACCTCAAGGCCGACGAATGGGATGCTTACCGGAATGACCGTTCTGATTTTAACCTGAGGACCTATCTTCCGCGGATATATAGCACTGCTGAGCCATTCAAAAAACTCCCACCTCTGTATGCCCTCGGCGCTTTTGGCGGCGGTCTCTCGGCGTTTACAGATCCCGAAGTTAAGGCGGCATTTGAGGCCTTTGCTGAAGCAGAGGAGGTGGAAGCGGAATGGCGAAAGGCCGTCATGGCAGTGGAACAGAAGGGCCTGTCATCCGGGCTGCCGCAGTTTATCCGCGTAGCAATAGGAATCGGTGCGCCCCTGGACATGATTGGTGCGGCCCTCAGAGGGACTAAGGGCACGGTTATTGATATGTTCCAACGGCCGGAGATACTCGTTGAATATATGGAAGATGAGGTTTCCAAAACTGTTGCCGGTGCGGCCATGTTGTCCGATGCTGGCGGCGCTCCGGTTTTGTTCATCCCCTTACATCGTGGAGCCGATGCATTCATGTCCGAGGAGCAATTTAATACCTTTTACTGGCCTTATTTGAAACGCAATATCCTGGGCTACATAGAGGAGGGATTTGTACCACTACTCTTTGCCGAAGGCGGCTATAACTCGAGGCTTGAGATTATCAAAGAACTGCCAAGAGGGAAAGTCATATGGCATTTTGATCAGACAGATATGGCCAGAGCAAAAGAAATCCTTGGTGACAGGGCCTGTATAATGGGGAACGTCCCCACATCACTGCTGGTCACGGGCACAAAAGAGGATGTCAAGGCGTATTGCAAGAAATTGATCAAGACTGTGGGTCCTGGGGGGGGTTATATCATGGCGCCCGGCGCGACCGCCGATGAGGCTAAAGTGGAAAACTTGAACACCATGCTGGAGGCGGCCAAGGAATACGGTGTTTACAGCAAGTAATCGATCATGGATCCCTAGGCGGGTTTGCATGATGTCCCTGCATTTCGGCCCGAGCTCATGGTCGAGGGCAGAACCATGATCCTGTCGAATGGCCGTTCTACAACCTCACTAGACCTTCTCAAAACATCTCCTTACTCATCTTGTCTATTTCTTCTGATACAGCCTCATATACACCGGGATAGGTACTCACCGGTCCACCCATTGCCGTGTTCGGGATAAAATAGTGTTTACCGTTCGTTTCGCATGCCCTTCTCACTTCCTTGGCAATGACCTCGCGCGACCAATCCTCACGGTCAACTACGCCATTGTCTATATCTCCCATAAATGAAATTTTTCCACCATATGTTCTTACCAACTCAGGGACATTATTTGTGGTCACACATCCTTGCCAAATGTCAATACCCATTTCGATCATAGAAGGCACAAGATTGGCACTATAGGAATCATTATGATGGACAATGAGTTCAACCCCGCTTGACTTATAAAGACCGTAAATCTTTTTATAGGCGGGGACAAAAAACTCATCGAACATCTTGGGAGACATGAACGATGCTTTATGGCTGCCCCAATCATCATGGTGGAAGATTGCATCAGGTTTGAAGTTCTCGCATAGCAGTTTTGCGTATCCAAGTTCATATTCAGTGATATAATCGATGAGTTCCTTCATGGCTTCAGGTTCCACGGCAAGAGCCAACAGACAAGAATCCATACCCAGCAGATAATGCGTCTGTTCAAAGACACCCGGTGCGATAAAAACGGTCGCGAATACCTCATTTCGATCGATTTCCTCCACTGCGGATTTGTATTTGTCCCATTCAGACTGGGGATAATCGAGATTGGGCGCTTTGACTACTTCTTTCCACTTGGTCACATCCTTTACTACTTTGTGTTCGTCATCGTGAACAGGGAATGGTCCTGGCAGACCTTCCGGCCATTGGATAGTAACACCCCAACCATTAACGATTTGAGTGCCTGGAGCAATCATTGGCGAGGCCGCTAAGATCGGATCACCCATAATCATGCCGAACATGGTTGGCTGGCAAACCAATGCCTCGTATTGATTGACAAACCTGTCCGGGTTTCCGCCTTTGATTGTCTCTAGAAGATTCTGTCTCTTGGTCAACATATATTGCGTCTCCTTTCCGTCTGATATCTCTTTTGCAAACACTTTTTATGAATGAAAAGGTAGAATAGTCAAGACTTTTTCGAAATGGAGCGCGAAAAAGCCAATCTCTTTTCAAACAGGCTCGGCCTCCGCGGCGAGACATCAGGTTATTTCAGCTCATATTTGAGCTTTTTCAGTTTTGCTGATGGGTAGAATTACGCGATGTAAAAGTGTAACTACTGGAGGCCTTGTGCCTTTTTCACATTCCTTTATTGAATTCGTCCCACGTGGACTTATTTTTAGGAAAGGGTGATGGTATAATAGAACATACCGAGCTTTCCAAGAGACAGGATGTAAAAGCCTATGTCTTTAAAATATATATCAAAAAATGAGGCCATGAAAAATGATCTCCTCTTCGGTTCGAGAGGTGCCACAGCAGCCCTGATTCGACTTTTTGTATTAACAGTTTGTCCATTCCTTGTTTTCGGGTGCGCAACCCTGCCGAAACATCACATCGAGACAATCCCTATTGACCAGTTCCAGGCATTTGCCGGTCCGGAAGGCCGTTTGATATTTCCCCAATCCGCGGATGCCGATATTCCGAATGTGGATATCCTGGCGCTCAGTGATGATATCAGAGCCCTGCTGGACGAATCCATTACCCCGATTAAAAATGAAAAGAACCGTCTGTATACACTTGTGGAGATTTTGATCAACAAAGTCAGATTTGATACAAAGAATGACCCATACGGCACCAGAACAGCCCAGGAAGCATATGACACGGGAACCGCAAACTGCCTTTCATTGAGCAATCTGTTTGTCGCAATGGCTCGGTATGTCGGCCTGTCGGTTCAATATCAGGAGGTTCCCACTCCGCCCAACTGGATAAGGACCGGTGAGGTGCTTTTCAACACGCGGCATATCGGTGCTCTTATAGATGTCAACCACTATCCGGGCTACATGGTTCACCTGGGTTACAAGGAAGCAAATAAGATCATTGTTTGGAACAGTGCTTCGGATCGGTATTTCTTCTCGCCGTCAAATCTTGACCCCTTTGGGGACGAAATAAACCCGCGTTTCGGCACCCCCGTTCCCGATTACCGCGCATTAGCACAATATTTTAATAATATTGCATCCCAATATCTGGCGGAGGGAAATCTTCCCGATGCATTCCGATATTTTGTCAGGGCGATCAAGGTCGACCCGAAATTGAGTTATGCATGGTCGAACCTGGGGGTAGTCTATAGCCGCAACAATCAGTTTGAAACCGCGGAAGCCGCGTATCTGCAGGGAATGAACGTTATCTCAAGGCGGGACGACATTACAACCCTGAATATTATGAATAATCTGGCAAAGCTCTACGAGCGAAGCGGGGACAAGGAAAAGGCTGAGTTGTATTCGAAAGAGGTTGCATCGTTCAGAGAAAAAAATCCTTACTACCTTTACACGATGGCCAGATCTTCCTATCATGAGGCGCTTTACGAGCAATCGATAAAATACTTCAAGGCGGCTATTCGTAGGAAAGAGGATGATCACTTATTTTATTATGGCCTGGCTTTGGTGTATTTCAAACTAGGCGATTTAGAAGAGTTCAAAAAGAACATCGATAAGGCGAAATACTACGCCTGGAATGAGGAAAAGAAGGCCTATTATGACCGGGTTCGAGATACACTGGCAAATAGTACCATGAGTCAATGACGGATCATCGTTTCATAAAAAGAGGATGCTCAAGCGTCTTGGTCTTCGGCCTTCTTTGAGCTTGCTTAAAAGCCCCTCCTGCTCCTTCATGAATTTTTTGATATCGATGCTTATCGCATCAACTCAAGAGACGACGTCCCTCCTCCCACACTGTGGAAGAGGGACGAAAGCCTGTGGCCGCCAGATTTCTCTGGATGGAAATAACATGACTAGTTCTTCACCGCTACGGTTTTATGGGGAGCCCATTTTTGTCCTTAAAAGAACCCACCGCGATCATAATGAGGTCAATCAGAGTCCAGATTCCAAATGCACCTAGAGTTATGATCATCAAAATCCCCGTGCCAATTTTGCCGACATAGAATCGATGTATACCTAAAGTTCCAAGTAAAAGACATAGCAGCAAAGTGGGTACAAATCCTTTTTCGCTTTTTTCCATGATCATCTCCTTTGTTAATATTTATTCAGTTCTTGCCCCGGATAACATACGATGTTTCCCATTCCATCTTTAAAAGAACCTGTCAATAAGAGGATTGTTGTCACAAGTGAATGTATAAAATCTAACGCAAAGAAGAATAAGGCATAGAACCATTGGCCCGTTAAAAAACAGTAAAGGGTCAAAATACTCAAAGATATATCTGCCAACCCCAGAAGATATCTTCCCAGATAAAAGTGTTGGACGCCTAAAACACCGAAGATTGCTGATAGACAAATGGCTATTGTATAACTCTTATCGGATTCTGTTTCCATCTAATCCGGTTCTCTGGAACTCTCGCTTAAGCATGTCCCTTAGGTTGTTCACGGCTGTATCATCTATACGAATATGTACCGTCAAGACGAAGTTGAATGGATGAAGAATTTGTTTAATTAGGGAATAGTATATAAGAATTACCTTTGTGTGTCAAGGCGGAATCCGTCTCATGTCATTCTTGACCCACAAGGTGAATCCTTTTATCCTCCAGACTCGGGGAATTAAGCCCCAATATCCATGGGAGAGAAGTAAGGAAAAGTCCTAAAGACTATCATCTTTCATTGGTTTAGAAACGTAATCCCAGAATTTTCAAAACATCCACTCGATTTCCTTTACCCTTTTCTCTAATCTGTTGGAAGATATGGAAAAGGCGGTCTTGAGTTCCGGGATAAAAAGAGAGATCTTATATTCCTCTGCCACTTGAAAACATACAACGAGCGTTAATCCTGAAGCTTGCCTCGGGATTGGAAAGCGAAATACAGTAAAGAGAATTTTCCTTGCATTTGGGAGATTCCCTGCGCACTTGTCGGAGCATTGCGACCTGTCCTAAGCTTGTCGAAACATCGCTGACTTGTGTGCCTTACCGTACGCGGTATCTTATCGACTAGCGTAGATCCCGCCTAATGGGGCGGGGCTGCTGGGATCTTCAATTCACGACTATGTAGATCTGGTAAAAGAAAGGAATCCATGCTATTCTGAGTAGAGTAATCCTGTGATTAGAGGAGTAAGACCTCCCTTTGAAAGTACTGTATACCTCCGACATCCATGCAAATCATACCCACTTCTTTTCTATGCTTTCGATCGCTGAAAAGGAAGAGGTGGACTGTGTCATCATCGGCGGGGATCTTGTTCCCCATTATCTCCCTGAAAGAGCCCGATACGGACAAATAAAGGCACAGGCCTTGTATCTTGAAAACACCTTTATTTCTGAACTTGCTGACTTCAGAGACAGAACAGATGCCAAGATATACCTCGATCTCGGTGATAACGATCTCATCGCCGGACGCAAGGTTTTAAAGGAGTACGATGGAGAATTATTTCACCTGATCCATTTCACAAAACAGCCTCTTACAGATGACGTAGATGTTGTGGGCTATATGATTGTGCCTCCAACCCCCTTTACGAGAAAGGATTGGGAAAAATCTGATTCGAGGAAAATCCCTTATCCAAAGGACAACCGCATTTCGGTCCAAGGATATATTTCGGCGAACGGTGTCTTAGAAGATACTCTTCTCGATCTGTCAACGGATGATACCATTGAAAGCGATTTGCAAGAATTATCGAAAGGCATAGACCGGCCCTTCATATTTGTTTCACATTCACCCCCATTCAACACGCCGCTGGATGTGATATATAACGGAAACCATGTGGGAAGCATGAGTATCAGGAAATTTATTGATAAATGGTCTAAAAAAGGGCTGCTTATTGCCGCGTTCCACGGGCATATTCACGAGTCCCCCGAAAGATCCGGTTCCATTCAGACAACAATTGGAAGTGCTTTGTGCTTTAATCCGGGACAAGGGAATGGAGAAGGAGGGGAATTTAAATATCTTGTTTTTGAGTTGTCCGGAACCCGTATATTCTCGAATCCTTAAATGCCGTTGTTTGCTCCACCTGTAATCGTTCTAATTTTTCTTTCAGACCTGAGGGCCAAATTAATTGAATGAAATAACGAGATTCCTCATCTGAATCTGTGGGTTCAGTAAGTGGATTATGATTAAATTCATGAAAAGTGACGAGCTAGAAACGAAGAGGTTTTCTTCTATGTCAACACCGTCATTCATGTCAGCCAATCCACCTCATATCGCTGAAAAGATACGCGAATTAGGAAACGGTTATTCCCCTGAAATTCTCCAGGAGACCGTAAGAATCTACCTTCCCCTTTTGGCCAGGGCCCCAAGAAACAGCGCGAAGGTCACCAGGAATGAGCCATACGGATCTGATGAACGCCATAAACTCGATGTTTATGCACCTGTAAAGAGACTGGAAATGCCCGTGCCCATCCTGATATTCGTTCATGGCGGAGGTTTTACTTCTGGGGACAAGAGAGAGTACAGCAGCATCGGTTATTATTTTGCCCGTCACGGAATTCTAACGGTCATTCCCAACTATCGTCTGGCTCCGGAGCACAAATGGCCGGCCGGGCCGGAGGATATCGCGAGTGTTCTTAAATGGATAGGCCTGGATGGAAGCAGATTTGGAGGAGATACGGATCGGGTCTTCCTCATGGGGCACTCCGCAGGGGCTGCCCATATCTCAGGTTATATGTTCTTCGAGGATTTCCAACTAGGGGAAGGGGACGGCGTCATCGGCGCTATCCTCATGTCCAGTCCCACCTATGACACGACCCGATTGAGTAAAGCCGATATGGCCTATTACGGCGAAGACAAATCGAAGCATTCATCTATGTCGGTCATCCATCATATAGACGGGTGTAAGACCCCTCTTTTTGTTGTTTTTGCGGAATTCGACACCCCTGTGGTCCAAGACCAGAATCATAGCCTTATCAATGCCCTTTTTAAACGGGATAGAGTCCTTCCCATTATCAAGGGGCTGATGGGGCACAATCACTTTTCCGGCATCATGCATATCAATACCAGAGATGAATCCATCGGCCCCGATATTCTGGAATATATCAAAATCTTATCTTCCTCTGAACCCTGAAAAGACCCAATAGACTCCCCATGCCAAGCCGACAGGGCAAACCGCCACGGAGAAGTAGATGAGCCAATCGCTGTGCCAAGGCTTCAAATAGAGAGCAAGGGATGCCAGCCACAGGACCGATACGATAATGGCTAACCGGTGCCATCCTGTCAGCCTTATCCCTTGATCCGTATGATAAATGTCGTTTTCCTGTGGTCTTCGAAATATCCTGGGGATCATAACAATTCCCAGAATAATCGCGACAATCAGGAGTATTTCCGTTACACCGGACATAGTTGCCCCAAAACAGCAAGAAACGAGAGCCTAAGAGGCCTGCTCTGATTTATCCTCGAAAGGGGACTTTGAATAGACCCTTTTTCGGGAGTATTGGAGTGCAGGGATGTTGGAGTCTTGAGAAAGCATTGCTTTCAGACTCCAGGAGAGTAGGAAACCTGACGCTTTTTGTCAATACCGATGCTTCTGTCCAAAATCCACCATCAAATCTCTGTTTATGTGCCAATGATAGTGGATTTTGCCTCTGCTGGAGAGACCTTTGAAAAATGCTCAATTCTGTTCAAGGTCAAGGAAGGCGAGAATTCTAACCCTCCCGATTTTCATCGGGATAGCCAGGAATACCTTTAGTATTTCGAGGATTAAGATTTGAGTCTGACGCCGAGATTGGGCAAAAGAGGGCGTTTTCCAAAGGTCTCCTGGAGACAATTGACACTCATTCAGAGATCCCCTATACTCCGCCACGGAAAATCTGCCAGTCTGTTTTGCCCTTTCATCTCCCCTGTTAATATCTCGGCGATTCGATTGGATCAGGACATTCTATGATTAGAGAGACCCCCTCCTATATACTGGTAAAGGATAAAGGTCATCTTAACCGAATCGCTGCCGAACTCAAAAGAGAGAGGGCTATCGGTGTAGATCTTGAAGCGAATTCCATGTTCCGCTATCGTGAAAGGGTCTGTCTCGTCCAAATATCCACGCCAAGACAGAACATTATAGTCGATCCTTTAGCCTTGGAAAGCCTTTCCCCCCTCACTTCGGTCTTTTCGAGCCCCAAAATCCGAAAGGTATTCCACGGAGCGGATTACGATATACGCTCACTTTACAGGGATTTTGGAATCGAAGTCTATGCCCTCTTCGACACTTACATAGCGGCTAAGGCACTTGGAATCTCAAAAACAGGACTTGCCGCCCTCCTGAAAGAGAGGCTGGGAGTTACGGTGAATAAGAAATA
This sequence comes from uncultured Desulfobacteraceae bacterium, assembly GCA_964520425.1. Classification (GTDB taxonomy): domain Bacteria; phylum Desulfobacterota; class DSM-4660; order Desulfatiglandales; family HGW-15; genus JAFGFY01. The sequence continues at coordinate 72,868 of CAZFMX010000003.1, read as the reverse complement.
CCAGAAGAGGGACTGGTCAAGGCGTCCCTTGTCCCCCGGCATGCTCGCTTATGCAATCCAGGACACCTGTCATCTCCTCACTTTGAGCAGAATCCTCGAGGGTGAACTGAGGAAAAAAGGACGTCTCAGATTGGTTGAAAAGGAATGTGAACGCCAAGCTCAAGTCCGCCCTGCTCCTCCTGATACAAATCCCCTTTTCATTCGATTTAAGGGGGCCAGGAAGCTCGACCCCAGAAGCCTGGCCGTGCTGGACTCGATTTTGAGACTAAGGGATGACACGGCCAGACGAAAAGACCGCCCGCCGTTCAAGATTATTGGTAATGAACAGGTTATGGAAATCGCCAAGAGGAAGCCCGTGACCAAAGAAGACCTGGGACGGATTCAGGGAGTGAGTTCCAGACAGGTAAATATTCTAGGACCTTCTATTCTGAATAAGGTGGAAGAATCTCTGTCACTTCCAGCGGATCAGCTCCCGACATTTCCCAAGAAAAGCGGGAGGAAGAGAAGAGCAAAAACATCAGCAATATAAACGCGCCACTCATCTTACCTGAAGGGATCACAGGAGACGGAAATCCACCATCAAATCTGTTGATGGGCAATGACAATTAAGGATTTTGAGCAATCCCTGGGCACCAGCGAGGTGTTAGCTAAAAGGCACCGAGGAGCGCCGACTGAGGCGTATAAACAATACGCCGCAAGGAAAAGCGACCGAAGGCAACACAGCAGATGACACCTTGATGGTGGATTAGGAGAGAATTTCCCCCTTCCTTTTCATTCGAGATAGTGATACGGTTCCACAATTGTTTTTTTTCAGATTTCTTACCTGAAAGACAGCTTTATGATTTGATACTATTCTTGAGGAGAAAAGCGCATGAACAAGAAACTCCTGCTCTTGGGATTAGGGCTCATTGTCATTCTGTTTCTCTGGTCAGGAATTTCCATCTATCCTGATTGGCTGTGGTTTGAGAATCTGGGCTTTTCACCCGTATTCTTGACCATGATATTGAGCAAATTCGGATTCGGTTCTTTGGTCTGGTTGCTTTTGATTTTTATCGTCTGCCTCAACCTCTACATAGCCAAGCGCCTGAATCCCGGAAGCGGAAAAGGCGCCGTAATCAAGACTACGGGTGATTATGCCTCTCCACTGGGCCTTTCAAACAGAGCCCTCAACACCCTTCTCATTGCCGTTATTCTAATACTGAGCTTTTATGTCGCGGCAAAAGGAGCCCTTCGATGGGATATGGTCTTACGCTATTTTAATCAACAACCTTTTGGCAATACGGATCCGGTCTTTAATAAGGAGATCGGATTCTATATCTTCTCTCTTCCCCTATATATCTATATACAAAACGGGCTCTCCATTCTCTTTGTCTTGGCCGGTCTGATCACCACAGCCTGGTATCTGAAAAACGGGGCGCTCCAAATAGAGGGAGACCTCAGCCAAATGGAAACGGGACAGGTCTCTTTTCCCAAAATAAACATCTCTCCGAAAGCCCTGAAACACCTTGTCTTTTTGGCAGGGATTATCGTTTTGATCTCCGCCTGGGGGTACTACCTGAAGATATACAGGCTTCTCTATTCCACGCAGGGACCTGCCTTTGGCGCCAGCTATACTGATATCCACATCAAGATCCTGGCCTACAGACTCTTGATCGTTGCATCCCTGGGCTTTGCTGTAGTCCTTTTTCTGACCGCCTTCAAGTTCAGGAAAAAACTATTCTGGATAGGCGGCGGGATCTGGATAGGGGCCATGTTGGTGTTCGCCACCGGGCTCCCCATCCTGGTACAAAAGGTCGTAGTCAAGCCCAATGAACTGGCCAAGGAATCACCCTACATCGCCTACAATATTGAAGCTACCCGCAAGGCCTACAACCTGAATAGGATCAAAGAAGTTCCTTTTGAGGTCAAAGACACGCTGAGTGATGAGGACATTCGGCAGAACGACGCCACGATTCAGAATATCAGGATCTGGGATGAACGCCCTTTGCTAAAGACCTACAGACAGATTCAGAGCATACGGCTCTATTATGACTTCAACAATGTGGATGTTGATCGTTATGTCATTGACCACCAGTATCGTCAACTCATGTTGGCGGCCAGGGAACTGGATGTCAATCAACTCCCGCTCCAGGCAAATACCTGGGTCAACAGACACCTCATCTATACCCATGGCTACGGATTGGCCTCAAGTCCGGTCAATGAAGTCACCAGCGAGGGTCTTCCCTACCTCTTTATCAAGGACCTGCCCCCTTCCTATAACCCGGATCTGAAGGTAGAGCGGCCCGAAGTTTATTATGGAGAAAGAACGGCCGAATTTGTCCTTGTAAAGACGAAGGCCAAGGAGTTTGACTACCCCAAGGGGGATAAAAATGTCGAGGCCGTGTATGAGGGAGAGGGGGGCGTCCCGATTACATCTTTTTTCAGGAAGCTTTTGTATGCCATCGAATTTTTGGACCCGCAGATCCTCTTTACCACCTATCTGACCTCTGAGAGCAGAATCATGTATAAGCGCCGGATCGCCCGGCGGACCCAATTGATCGCTCCGTTTCTCGATTATGATAGTGATCCTTATATGGTGGTCACAGAGGGGAAGCTCTACTGGATTCAAGATGCCTACACGACCTCGGATATGTACCCCTATTCTCTTCGATCCTACGGCCACTTTGGAAATAAGGCAGTCAACTATATCCGTAACTCCGTCAAAGTCACCATCGACGCCTATAACGGGAATGTCAGCTTCTATATGATGGATGAAAAGGACCCGATCCTTCAGACCTATTTGAGTATATTCCCCGATCTCTTTAAACCATTCAGTGAAATGCCTGATGATCTGAAAAAGCACATCCGCTACCCCAAGGACCTCTTTAAGATCCAGGTGGGGACATACGCAAAATACCATATGGAAGACATCCAGGTCTTTTACAATCAGGAAGACCTGTGGCAGGCCCCTGACGAAATGTATGGGGACAGTCGACAGCAAATGGAACCCTACTATATCATCCTCAAGCTGCCTAAGGAGGAAAAGGAAGAGTTCCTTCTGATGCTCCCGTTCACTCCCTCCAGCAAAGACAATATGATCGGTTGGCTCGCCGCCAGATGTGACCTGCCTGACTACGGCAATCTCTTGGTCTACAAATTGCCCAAGGAAAAACTGGTCTATGGCCCCATGCAGATCGAGGCAAGGGTGGATCAGCAAACGGAAATCTCCCGGGAGTTGAGCCTTTGGGGCCAAAGAGGTTCCAGGGTCATTCGGGGTAACCTTCTGGCCATTCCCCTGGGGGACACATTCATATATGTGGAGCCGGTATATCTGGAGGCCAAACAGGAACAGAGCGAAGCGCCCCCTGTGGCAACACCCCAAACTAGGAGGCTTACAAGATCCCCAAGGCAAGGGACATCTTCACAGGGCAATAGGTCCAAGGCCGCGTCCTTGCCGGAACTGAAAAGGGTGATCACCGCCTTTGGCAATCGTCTGGTCATGGAAGAGGATCTTGATAAGGCCTTGAGCAGTATCTTGGGCGGGCAGGTTTTTTCCAAACAAAAAGAGTCGACTTCCAAGATGACCCTTCCGGTGGGAGGGGACTCCAGTCTCGGAGCAAGGGCCTTGGAACATTATAACAAGGCCAAAGAGCACTTGCGGAACGGAAACTGGGCCGGATATGGAAAAGAACTGGAAAACCTGGAAGGCTTACTCAAAGAGATGGCTGTGGAAAAACCTCTCCTCGACTCTGGTGGAGGAAAGGAACAGAAATAATCATATTCGAGCGAGAAGTTGAGAGATCCTCGAACCTTTAACGGATAATATCATTTGACCCGAATAGCTTATTGACTTTTCCAGCAACTAGCTAATTCGGAGAGATTTCATACACAAATAGGAGAGGAGAGTCATGGTTTCTATGAAAAAGGGCGAGATGAAGGAATGGAATCATCCCACGCGAAGAGGATTTGTCAAGACTGTGGCAACCGGCGGAGCGATCGCGGCCCTTGCGGGTTCCTTTTTAGATTGGACGGTTCATGCCCTTCCAACCCCGCAGAACGTTTCCTCCGATACTTCTGACGGGGAAACAAAATACGGGAAATGCCTGGTTGAATTGCCTATCCATAAAATGGGCGACATGTCGATGTTTTCGGCAGGGGCTGATATCCTCAACGGATTTCCGTGTAATATCATCTATGCCTTTGGCGTGAAAGCCGGCCCGCTCGGATTGTCTACGGAGCCTCATGTCCACGATCATGATGAAGTCATCTATTTCATAGGATCGGATCCTAAGGACATCGGCGATCTGGGTGCAGAGGTCAATTTCATGATCGGTCCAAAGGGACAGGAGGAAGACCACATCTTTTCTGTCCCCACTGCCGTTGTCATTCCCAAAGGCGTATGGCACTGCCCAATGGTTACCCTGAAATTTGAAAAACCATTCCTGTGTATGGCTGTTTCTTTGACAACAAAGTATGAATTCCATTATGCGGGAGAGGAACAAGGGTAATCATCGCGAAGATCGTGGTTTTTAGACGAAAATCTTAACAACCAACTCAACAGTCAAGAGGGCTAACAGAGCAGTAAAAGATGAGGCATGGTCAGTTCCCTCAAGACGATATCTCAAAAAGAGTTCCACTGAATCCCGCAGTGATCTGAACTTTGAGGGGGTATGCCCCGGGGTATATCCCGGGGGGTACGCACCAGAACTCATGTCAGAATGTATAGCTCGCTTGGAAAAAACGGCATCTTAAATCCTCAAAGTTCAGATCACCGCCACTGGCCCCTATAGATATCGCCTTGAGAGAATGGTCCATGCCTTATCACATATTAAAACAATCGAGTGTTCCATCAAGAACCCTGCCCCCTGCAGCTTGTCCATCCTTCGAGTCCACTTTGACCGGATGAAGGACAGTCCGCAGGGGGCTTCGACTTCTTTGAGTATGATGCGATCGAAAACGTGCGCCAATGATCAGAATTACACCGTCCATATCCATCAAGGAAAACGACATCCGCGAGGAGTTTATTCTCGCCTCGGGACCGGGGGGCCAGAATGTCAACAAGGTGGCGACGGCCGTGAAGCTCCGCTTTGACGCCGCCCACTCCCCCTCTTTGCCTGAGGATGTGCGTGACCGGCTTATGCGCCTGGCCGGCAAACGTCTCACTGATGAGGGTGTCATTGTAATCCATTCCCGGCGGTTTCGATCTCAGGATAAAAACCGCCAGGATGCAAGAGAGAGGCTCGCAGCCCTGATTCGTAAAGCAGCGCAACGGCCCAAGCCCCGCCGCAAAACACGACCGACCCCGGCATCTATAGAGAGGAGACTTGAAGACAAGCGCCGCCGTAGTCAAATCAAACGCGTCCGGCGTGCTTCTCCCGATGGATCGGATGATTGAAATTGGAAACCTGCTTAAGGAAGCCCCCTCGAAGGGGAATCGAGGGACAAAGGCTTTTCTGAAGTGACTGGTGGGAGGCCTACGTTATTTCAAATAGTTACGGGATGGGGGACCCCCTGGCTTCCCGCTTCGGAGAAGTGGGAAGAACAGCGGAGGGGGGAGGCATCACCCGTCAGTAACTGTTTGAAATGACCAGGCTGGGAGCCTCGGAACGAAAAAAAGCCTTTGTCCTTTGGGGATTACTCAGTACGACTGTTCACGGAGACAGGCATAATCCTCGACATCAGATACCAGATGCAGGATATGGAGTCTAAGAATATCAAGTATCCAGTATCAAGAATCCAGCATCAACCGCTACGACCATTGGTTTTCATAGCTAAGATCGTTTGGACTAGAAAGTTAATATGATAAAATTTTTAAGATGAGTCTCGTTGCAGCCATAAATGTCTCTCTGACCTTCTCCCGAAGAACCCTTTTTAATGACATAGGCTTTCAGGTAGAGCCCGGTCACCGTATCGGCCTTGTAGGGCCGAACGGATCCGGGAAGACCACTCTGTTAAGACTCCTTACCGGAGAAATCTCTCCACATGCCGGTGAAATCAGGGTTACCGAGGGTACACGCGTCGGATACCTGCGTCAGGATATTCATGAAACCCTATCAGGGACAACGCTTCAATCCGTGGTTGATTCCATTCCAGGGCGCGTCCAATTGAGGAAAGAGATTCGTAGAATCGAAGAAGCCCTCAAGGAGACCGCTCAAGGAGATGCCAGGCAGGAGAAACTGGCCGTCAGACTGGCCGAGAGCCATGAGCAAATGGCCCATCTCGACCGGCACTATCCATCACATGGTGCGGAGAAGATCTTGGCGGGCCTTGGATTCAAACCGGATGACTTTGAGACACCTGTATCCTCTTTGAGCGGAGGGTGGAAGATGAGGGCCGCTCTGGCGTCTCTACTCTATCAAGACCCTGACCTGCTTCTACTGGATGAGCCCACCAATCATCTGGATATTCCCTCGGTACGCTGGTTCGAGCAATTCCTTCGAGATTACAGGGGGGCCATGGTCCTGGTCTGCCACGACAGGGATTTTCTCAACAGGCAAATTAATAGGGTTATCAGTCTTGAACCAGAGGGGATGAGAACCTACAGCGGAAATTACGACTTTTACATCAAGACGCGTGAGGAAGAACAAAAGATCCTTGAGGCAAAAGCAAAGAACCAGGAGCTGAAGGTCAAGGAGGCCAGAAAATTCATAGACCGGTTCCAGGCCAAGGCGACCAAGGCCAGACAGGCCCAGAGCAAACTCAAGCTTCTTAAAAAAATGGAACTGGTTCAATCCCATCGGAAGGAGAAGGTCATTCGTTTCTCCTTTCCCGACGTGTCTCGCAGTGGGAGAGTCGTGGTGAATATGGATGGACTCTCAAAGAGCTTTGATCAAAACACCCTTTACAAGGACCTTGAAATGACTGTCTTGAGAGGGGAAAGGATAGCCATCATCGGTCCCAACGGCGCCGGGAAGACCACCCTTTTGAGAATGCTGGCGGGTGAGGTCCATCCGGATGACGGTCGGATCTTTCTGGGTCACGGTGTGAGTATGAGCTATTATGCTCAGCATCACTCTGAGATGCTGGATACCAGAAAGACCATCATCGAAGAGGTGTACCAGGTTGTGCCCCATGAAAGTATCGGTTTTGTCAGAGGAATCTGCGGGGCCTTTCTCTTTTCCGGGGAAGATGTAGAGAAATCCATTGGGGTTCTCTCCGGGGGAGAAAAGGCGCGGGTCTGCCTGGCAAAGATCCTGGTGAAACCCGGCAATCTTCTGGTGATGGATGAGCCCACCAATCATCTGGATATCTTTTCATCGGAGATCCTGATCGACGCCCTGGCCGATTATCAAGGAACCCTTTTATTCGTCTCCCATAATCAGTCCTTTGTAAACCGGCTTGCCACGAAGATCTGGGACATTAAAGATGGACATGTCAGCGTCTTCCCGGGCAGGCTTGACGAATACTACGAACACCTGGCCGCGTCCGATACACAATCCGCCCCGCTTGAACATAAAGCTACTGCGGATATGAATAAGTCTCATGAATCCCCAGAAAAGACTCCAAAAAGCCGAAAGGAATTACGCAGGGAAAAGGCGGAAAAGCGGCGGATCGTGAATGCGATCATTCAGCCGATTCAAGACGAGCTGTCGAAATTGGAGAAGAGGATCTCCGAATTGGAATCGAGGGGAAAAGAGCTGGAGAAAATCCTTGCAGAGCCGGATATTATCAGAGATAAGGAGAGATACCTCCCCCTTCTCAACGAATACACGGCAGGGAGAAATGAGCTGAAGGCCTTGATGGAGGTATGGGAAGTCAAACAAGAGGAGTTGGTCTCTGCCGAAAAAAAGGTTCAAAATGAAGGTTCAGAGTTCCCCGTTCAAAGTTCAAATATTAAAGATAATTGATGTTCTAAGCCCTGAACGTTAAACCCTGAACGGTGCTTGGCGCGACGGAGCTTCAGCGAAGGCGGCCCAAGGAACAAAGGTTATTCTGGAATGACTGGTGGGAGGCCTACGTTATTTCAGACTGTTACGGAATGGGGGATCCCCTGGCTTCCCGCTTCTACGAAGCGGGAAGAACAGCAGAGGGGGGAGGCATCACCTGTCAGTAACTGTTAGAAATGACCAGGCCGGGAGCCTCGGAACGAAAGAATAGCCTTTGTCTCTTGGGCCATCGTCCGTTACAAAGGCGGAAACCCACATGGAAATCAAATCAGAACACAAAGAACTACTCAAGAAACTGGGATTAAAAGAGGAAGACTTTGATCTCTTTGACGGAAGGGAAGTCCGCTACGAGGTGGACGAAGAAAAAGGGATTCGCATCTATGATCCTTATTACGTGACCTCTTACGACGAATACATCGCTTCGGATGGCTGGAGTTCCTGGAGTTCTGAGAATGATACATTCATGAGCGACATCCTAAGAGACGCCAGAACAAAGGCGACAGAAATGGAAAGCAAGAGTTCTCGGCCCGCGGAAGGAGAAATCACCAAAGCTCTCAAGACGAAGTTCGGAGAGACAGATTCTTCAGATGCCGAAGAATGAGTATAGTTCAGTAGTGGCAACACAGGGTATTGAGACAATGGAATGATATGAGCAGTTCAAACGCCGGTCATGTCGGTCTTTTCAATGTGATATCTCAAAGAAAATTCCACCCGTCAGAATTTACGAACGATACTCAGAACAAGCATTCTATTTTGAAAATCAGAAACATTTAAAAAAAGACTGGAACACAAGTGGACCTTGAAGAATACATAAATTTCATTAAAAACCACATGGACTTTGGACCGTCCTTCGTGCACCACCGGTATCTCCCCCCCACAGAGGCCATCTACGGACCGGATCCGGCGCTGCCCGACGAACTCCTTTCTCTTCCTCAACGCCTGGGCATCAAAGGATTCTATAAACACCAAGTCGAGGCACTGCACCGTATCAGGCAGGGGGCCCATGTATTGGTGGCCACCCCCACGGCAAGCGGTAAGAGCCTGATCTACAATCTTGCCGTCCTCGAGGCCGTACTGAAAAACGAAAATTCAAAGGCCCTGTACATCTTTCCTCTCAAGGCCCTGGAGCAGGATCAATTGAAGGGTCTTTCTCTCTTCACCAGAGAGATCAAGGGGAAAAAGATCTCCGCCCGAATCTATGACGGAGACACCACGGCTTACCGGCGAAAGCAGATCAGAAGCAAGGTCCCTGAAATACTCTTCACCAACCCGGATATGCTCCACGCGGGAATTCTCGCCTATCATGAGAACTGGCAGGCCCTTTTCGAAAATCTCTCCTATGTCGTGTTGGACGAGATCCATACCTACCGGGGCATATTCGGATCTCACATGAACCAGATCATCAGAAGGCTGCACAGGATCTGCAAACTCTATGGATCCGATCCCCAATTCATCCTCTTATCCGCCACCGTGGAAAACCCCAGGGAGTTCGGTGAGACCCTGATCGGAAGAAAGGTTGAAGTGTTTGATTCCAGCGGATCACCCAAGTCCGGACAACACTTCCTTTTCCTCAACCCGGAAGCGAGTCCAAATTTCTCTGCGGCAAGGCTTTTCACCGATTGTGTCAGGACCGGTTTCAGAACCATTGCCTTTACCCAGTCGAGAAAGGTGACGGAGTTGATCCATGTGTGGGTCTCACAGTTGTCCCCCGCCCTCAGGAACAAGATCAGTTCCTATCGAGCCGGATTTATGCCTGAGGAAAGACGGGAGATAGAGAGAAGGCTGGCCTCCGGGGATCTTTTGGGGGTTGTATCCACCAGCGCCCTGGAAATGGGTATAGACATCGGATACCTGGATATCTGTCTTCTGGTGGGTTATCCCGGGACCATCATCAATACTTGGCAGAGAGGGGGGAGAGTGGGTCGCTCTGAAAGGGATTCCCTGATCATCCTTCTGGCCAAACCCGATGCCCTGGATCAATATTTCATGAAGCACCCGGAGGACCTCTTCGGAAGGTCCTATGAAGCAGCCGTTCTGGACCCCCACAACCCGCATGTGGTGGAAGCCCATTTGCCCTGCGCTGCCTTCGAGCATCCCCTCACGCTGAAGGATGAGGCATTCTGGGCCAAAGAGCTCTCCCCACACCTGAACAAACTGGAAATGGAGGGGCATCTTTCACGTACGGCTGACGGAGAACCCGCCTGGTTTTCCACCAGACGTCGTCCCCATCACAAGGTCAACATCAGGGCAGTGGGCCAGAGTTACACGATTTTTGAAAAAGGGACGGGCCAGGCCATAGGGACCATCGACGGTCTCAGGGCCTTTACAGAATGCCACCCCGGCGCGGTTTATCTTCATCGTGCTAAGCAGTACCTCGTGGATCATCTGGACCTGGAAAAACATGACATAATCGCACACGAAACCGATCTCAAATACTTTACACGGGTCCGCACCGAAAAAGAGACGGAGATTCTTCAGATCATTCGCACCAAGCCGGAAGGGCAGTTTCTGATCAAAGAGGGTCGGGTGAAAGTGACGGAACGGGTTGTGGGGTTCGAAAAGCGGGCCCTACCCGGCCAAGAACTCCTGGGCGTGACCGACCTGGACCTGCCGCCCCATACCTTCGAGACTGTGGGTTTCTGGGTGGAGATCGAGCCGGCCATCAACCGATTTATTGAAAAAGAGGGGCTTCACTTTATGGGAGGCATTCATGCCATTGAACACGCGACCATCCACATGTTTCCCCTCTTTGCCCTGTGCGATAGAAACGATATCGGCGGGATTTCCTACCCCCACCATCCTCAAATCGATAAGAGCGCCATTTTTATCTACGACGGGCATCCAGGTGGTGTAGGCCTCGCGCATAGAGGGTTTGAGGTTATTCTCCCATTGTTTGAAAGGACTCTGAATCTCCTCAAGGAGTGTGATTGTGAAGAGGGATGTCCTTCATGCATCCACTCCCCAAAGTGCGGCTCCGGGAACAAACCCCTCGACAAGGGGTCGGCCGCGAAGATCCTGGAATTTCTCCTAGGCCACATTTCTCTGAGTCAGTTCTATGACGAAGAGAGCGGAGAGGATCCGGGGCCGGTTCTGCCCGAAAAGAAGGATTCCAAGCCGGAGTCAACCGAACCGCGGATCATCTATTTTGACCTGGAGACTCAGAAGACGGCCCAGGATGTGGGGGGCTGGCAGAACTCCCACCTCATGAGGGTCTCGGTAGCTGTGATCTATGACAGTCTGGAGGAACGATTCGTTTCATTTACAGAGGATAAGATCGACAATGTGTTGGAACATCTGGAAAAGGCGGACCTGGTTGTCGGGTTTAATATCAAACGTTTCGACTATACCGTCCTGGGCGCCTACACGGGGAAAGACCTTAGGGACTTGAACACATTTGATATCCTGGAAGATATCCATCAACGCCTCGGCTTTCGCCTGGGGTTGGATCACCTGGCCAAAGAGACCCTTGGTACGGCCAAATCGGCCCACGGCCTCATGGCCGTGGAATGGTTCAGGGATGGAGAGATGGACAAACTGACAAAATATTGTGAAGACGACGTGGCCATCACTAGGGATCTCTTCCTCCATGGACTGAACAATGGGCATCTCATTTACAGGGCCAAGAGAAATGACACGCGACTGCGACTCCCCGTGGACTGGAAGCTTGATGAATTGATTAGTGAAAAGAATAGGGGTCAAGGATCCTAGGAGTCGAGGATTCAAGCGTTTGTCTTTAACCGATTTATAAGCAAGCTATATTATTCGCTTTGCAGCCTTATATTTCCTATAAATATAGAGAACTTTCACTCGCCCTCTTGTCGAAGATCCAGTTCATCGGGGCTACGATGAGTTTCAAATTCATAGAACAGCGGCATTAATTTCCGGCTTAGAAATGAGGGATTTTTTTGTTGAGTTAGGCCACACAAGGATTTTCACCAAGGCGTACATAGCATAGGGTACGTCGCAGGTGGAAACCCGCGGAGAACGAAGCTCAGCGGGAAAAGGACCGTTTCTAGGTTGGAAATCAGGTAACTTCTCATGAAAGCCTTCGAATGCACCAAATGCGGGACCTGCTGTTACGGCAAAGGCGGGATTTTTCTCCGCGGGGATGAAATAGAGAGGATCGCCGATTTCCTTGAAATCGATCCGGCCTCTTTCATCTCCCGATTCTGCGACGAAAAATATGGACGCTTCTCCATCAAATCCAGAGAAGACGGCTATTGCGTCTTTTTTGACCAAGAAAGGCGGTGCACGATACATCCCGTCAATCCCACGCCCTGTTCCTCATGGCCCTTTTACGACGCTTTGCTGAAGGACCCTGACAACTGGGATTCGGCCAAAGATGCCTGTCCCGGAATCAATCCGGATTGTTCCTTCGAGGACTTTGTAAAACAGGCAGAAGAGGAGTCGTCCACCCGCCAAAATCTTTAGTATTTCATTTTTTAAATGTTCTCTACCTTGCGCCTTCCGCCCTGTGCCTTTTCCTTACCCCTCTTGTCCCGCCATTTTATCCCGCCATAGCTTTAAGCGACGGCGGATGCGTCTTATACCTTTTACTTTTTTCGACCTCATAAACCAGGAGTTCCCTTATCGCTGATATTGAAATTGTCAAAAATACTGAATTTGGACTAATTAGGGCTAGTCTTGAATCGGCCAATTCTAAATGTTACAGCTCGTAGTTATAACAGAATATGGTAGTTTGGAGCTAAATACGGGGCAATCGGAGAGTTCTGTTCTTGACTCATAAAACGAAACTCTCCTATATTCGCCCCCCAAATAAGAGTTCATATCAAATGGAAAAAGACTAGTAAAATCCGTAACATTCTGACAATATTTGGGAAACATGGATCCTATAACTAAATAAGCATCTGAAAAGGGGGATCTTCTTGACTCTTCTTATGAGATCCAATAGGTTGCACAGCGGAGTGATACCCAAGTCCGCATACCTGCTGACTTTTTATGTAAAAAATAAGTGTTTTTTGTCCATGAGGTATAAAACCAAATCCGATTTAACGGAAAAGAATTAGGTGGCGAATCCAGTAGCATCGACATTTCTTGATATATTGATATTGCAGCTATCATATTGATATCGTAAAAAATATTAGAGTTCTTGAAATTCTCCGAGTTCTCTTATGGATTGCATTATAAGGTAAACAGTATGATCACTGTCAATATATCAAAAAAAACACTGTCAATCCTGATTGTAATACTGACTTTTACTATTGTTTCAAGAGTAGATTTTGCCTATAATCTGCCGCTTTCAGGCGACGAGGTTGGTGTTGGCGTTCTGCAAGCTACTGGCCAAACCCTGTGCTATCAAAAATCGCTGCCTGTAGGAAATGTCCCTATATCCGAGATAAAAAAATACACCGAATACTCAGCGGACAAGAGTGTGATGGATGTGTTAGCCTCATTACGATATCTGGGCATGCATCCCCCATTTTATTACCTTCTTTTACACTATACCATTCGGTTTTTTAACAACGACCTTATTATACTGAGAACACTTTCCATTGTTTTCTCAGTTCTATCAATCGTCCTTCTTTTTTTGCTGGGAAAGGTCATTCACGGCGAGTTTTTTGGGTTGCTTAGTTCTTCGTTTTTAGCACTCTCAGCCTACCACTTGCAGTACGCTGTTATGGTCCGGCCCTATCCCTTGCTAATGTTCCTGTCTTTGCTTTCAAGCTTGCTCATCTACTCTCTGGTTGCTTCCAATAAATTCCACTTTAAGAGCTTTGGCTGCTACCTGTACATTCTGATTTCAGTGATTGGATTGTATACAATGTATCATTATCTCTTTGTTCTTTGTTTTCAAGCTGCTTTTGTATTTCTGTCGCTTCGGAGAAATGTAAAGAGATTACTGCTCACTGTCCTGATCTACCTGTTAATCGGCTTGTTGTTTATTCCCTGGCTGCCTTCCATGACTGATCAGTTGCACCGCATTCATAATGGGAACTTCTATTTTCACGGTCAAAACAATCTGCTGCTGATACTGTATAGGCTAATTTTTTACAATTTCTTACAGTTTTCATTTCTGGATAAATCTCAGTGGATTGCCCTGTCTCAGGCAAAGTATGTATTTTGTCCAATTGTACTCATTGTGTTTCTTATCGGTTGTAGGAATATGCTATATCGCAGACAGAGTCGCCTCATCTTCATCGCCCTGGTTGTTTATCTCGTAGCACATTTCACCGGGGATTGGATGATGGATTCAAAGACTCTCGGATTCAAGAAATTCCAGTTTTTCCTAGAGCCAATGTTTTTCTTTGTTTTCACCTTTGGCTTTGTCAAAATGTCAAATCGTTTTTTTGTGAGGAATAGCCTCATTTTGCTTTTAAGTACCCTGATGATATTGAGCTCTTTGAAAGTCTATCAGGAAAAGATCAGCTTCGATGGTCCATCCATTGTAAAGTCGATCCATACTAAAATCTCCAACAATCTGGCAGTTGAGAATAGTCCTGCCCTGCTCATTGTCAATACATCTGCCCGGAGATTTCTGTTGCCCATAGCTTATTCCATTGACCTTCCGATTGACATCATGATCCTTGCTCATAAGGATATCTCCACATCGTTGAGCAAAATCAACAACGTTACTCAATACGATACCGTCTTTGTGGGAAATCTTTTGGTTCCTTATATGCCCAAATCACATCTCTCTATCCAAAATATGCAGTTGATTGATGGTTTCCTCAGACAGGAGAATTTTACCGACACAAACCTGATACTCAACAGCCCAGAAGGCACACTCATGCAATTTACTAAAGAAGTCGTAGAATCGCGCCTATAAATTCAAAAGGTGTCACCCGTTAAAAGGCCCTCGTCAAGAGAAAAAGTAAAAGGTAAACCATGTTGACCCCTTCTGAAAGAATAAATGCTATCCAAGAGATTGCCTCGCGTTTATCTAAAGAGGAATGGCCTCTTATTGACCTCACTCTCAAACAATTCTCTCTCCCGTGGTCAAATGAATGGAGCGGCGAAAAGTTAAGCTACATTATAGAGATGGTCTCCGATGCAGACAATGAAATTCTATCTCAGCTTGCTGCCCACTTAGGCTATGATATTGCATATGAGCGCTCGATAGTCGAACCCGATTTTTGGGAGGCAGGACATTTTAGGCTTTTTGCAAGTCACCTAGTAGATGAAAAAATTTATGCGACAAATCTACAAACAGAACTGAAACACTTTCATATAGCTACCTTCGTGGCACACAAAGATATTACTCCTACCCGAGAATGGCAGGAGCCCGAAAAATAAAAGGGGATAGTTGTTTCGTAGCAACTTGATAGTGATCAAATGAGAACGATCTTACAATTTAAAGTTCCTAGACATTGAAGGGTTCTTGAAGCAACGTGCGGTTATGCCTAGACGAGCCCGACTAGATACGCCTCGCCTATTGCATTATGTCATGATCAGAGGGATAGCGCACCGCAGGATATTCAATGACAATGAAGACCGTGAAAACTTAACCCCTGATTCTATCATCAAAAAAACTATTCCATTTACAAGGAGGACTGATTATGGGTACCCCTCTCACCAGACAGACAATTACCGAACCGGCTAGGGAGATCGAAATCTGCCGGGAAGCCGACGTTGTTGTTGTAGGTGGCGGACCCGGAGGAATCGGGTCAGCACTGTCTGCCGCCCGAAGTGGTGCAGAGACAGTGCTGGTGGAGAGGTACGGCCATCTGGGAGGCATGGCGACCGGCGGTCTTGTAACCATCATCCCGAACCTGAGCGATATCAGCGGAGAGCAGCAGATAACCGGTATCTGCCAGGAACTCGTCGACCGGCTGGATGCCAGGGGTGCAACGGATTACCCGAAAAAGGAAGATTGGGGTTCTACGGACGAAAAGCTGGTCCAGCATTACATCGATGCCAATCTGGCCTGGTTCTATATACGCGATGATCTGAATATCGGTCGGAAAAGAGTGCTTTACACTGCTTTGATCGATCCTGAGATCATGAAGTGCGAACTGAACAACATGATGGAAGAAGCAGGAGTGAAGCTGTACCTACATTCGTGGGGAGTACGGCCTATCGTAGAGGGGAATACCGTCAAAGGCGTCATCATAGAGAACAAGTCGGGAAGGCAGGCGATTCTGGCAAAAGTAGTCATCGATTCCACCGGAGACGGCGACCTTCTGCAGCCGGCGGGCGCCGAGTGCGACACAAGAATGGTTCCCGGTCTGAGGATTGCTAATTTTGCCTTCCCTTTCTGGATCGGCAACGTCAATATGAAAAAACTTGAGGACTTCAAAACCTCTCAGCCGAAGGAATACGATGACCTGATCCAGGATCTTCAGAGTCAGGGAGGGGCCGCCTTTTATTTGAAGGATCTTGTGAAATGTCATGAGG
Source organism: uncultured Desulfobacteraceae bacterium (assembly GCA_964520425.1). Lineage (GTDB taxonomy): Bacteria > Desulfobacterota > DSM-4660 > Desulfatiglandales > HGW-15 > JAFGFY01. Next base: position 56,648 of record CAZFMX010000003.1, on the reverse strand, counting down.
GAATTATCTGGTTTCACCCCTTCTTCCCCAGCATCAATCAATCAGATATCCACGAGATCAATCGTGTCGAACTTGAAGGAAGGAAGAAAATGCTTCTTTCCTACGACTTCTACCGGAACCATGTCCCCGGTTTCGAAAACAGTCATATTGCTCTCAGCTCTCCGCAACTCGGCACGCAGGGCGGACAGCGTGTTATTGGCGAATACATCTGTACTGCGAAAGACATGACATCCGATGAGGTATTTGAGGACACCATCGCCATATTCCCAGACAATGATAATGGAGAAATTTCGGCCAAGCATCCAAATGTGTGCATTCCCTATCGTGCCCTTGTCCCGAAGAAAATCGACGGCTTGCTGGTGGCCTGCCGAGCGTTCTCTTCCGAGTATCAATTCAATGAATACTTCAATCTTATCCCGCATTGTATTGCGTTTGGGCAGGCAGCGGGAACAGCCGCATTCTTGGCAGTGGATGCGGGTATTCAGCCCAGAAAGGTGGATTACAGTACGCTGCAAAAACATCTGACTAACCAAGGAGTGAAATTACCCGTGCCTTAATCCGTATTTCTCACGCTTGTAAAAAACGGCATTCGTGAAAAGGGGGATCTTAATAATATATCTGATGTTTTTTACATGGTAGAGGAGTAGTTTTTAATGAGTATCAAAAAGACAATTCGATATGCAATGGTGGTAATAGTTGTTTTTGTTAGTATTGTTCCACTCGCTGAAGCATATGACCTTATGGCTATGGGTTGGAACAGCTCCGGCCAACTTGGTGACGGTACGACCACTGATCGCTACACACCCTTTCTGGTCGCCGTCAATGTTTCACAGATAGCTGCAGGGGCAAACCACAGCCTGTTTATAAAGACCAGTGGAACGCTCTGGACCATGGGTATAAGTCACATCGAACTTTCCGACAACCAAATCATGCGCAAAACACCCACGTTGGTCGCCACCAACGTCTCGCTGGTGGCTGCGGGGGAAGAACACAGCCTGTTTGTAAAGACTGATGGCACGCTTTGGACCGTGGGTGATAATGAGTATGGCCAACTCGGCAATGGCGAGCCATTCGATCCCTACTACACGCCCAATCCCCATTACACCCCCATTCAGATCGCCACTAATGTTTCTCAGGTGGCTGGGGGAACGTACCACAGTCTGTATGTGAAGACCGACGGCACACTCTGGGCCATGGGTCGTAATCGGGATGGCGCACTCGGCGATGGTACGACCACTGATCGCGAAACTCCTGTGCAGATCGCCACCGATGTTTCTCAGGTGGCCGCGGGAGGGTATCACAGTCTGTTTATAAAGGCAGACGGCACGCTCTGGGCCATGGGTTATAATAACTATGGCCAACTCGGCGATGGTACGACCACTGATCGTTACACACCCGTTCAGGTCGCTACCGATGTTTCGCAAGTGGCTGCAGGTTTTACACAAAGCTTGTTTTTAAAGACCGACGACACGCTCTGGGCCATGGGTTCTACTTTCCCTTCCGAATGGTACGGCTCCAGGATCACCTATGGCAACACGCCCGTTCAGATTGCCACTGATGTTTCTCAGGTGGCTGCGGGATCGAATCACAGTTTGTTTGTAAAGACCGACGGCTCGCTCTGGGCTATGGGTGAAAATGGTCACGGCCAACTCGGTGACGGCACGACCACCACTCGCAGCACGCCCATCCAGGTCGCTATCAATGTTTCTCAGGTGGCCGTGGGTCTTTCCCACAGCCTGTTTCTCCAAGCTGCGGATCTTAGTGATTCAGATAATGACGGTTTAAGGGATTCTCTGGAGGAAAGCGGCTGCACCGATCCACTCGACGCCGACACCGACGACGACGGCATTCCTGATGGAGCCGAAGACGCCAACCAGAACAGAATAGTGAATATTGGCGAAACAGATCCCTGTGACTCCGATACGGATAATGACGGTGTTCAGGACGGCACCGAATCCGGATATACCCTCGCTGATATTGGAGAAGATACGGACCAAAGCTACTTTCAGCCTGATGAAGATCCTGATTCCACCACTGATCCCACGAATGAAGACACTGATGGTGATGGTTTTTTAGACGGCGAAGAGGATTCAGACCATAACGGCGCCTTTGAGATTGGTGAAACCGACCCCATCAATTCCGGTAGTCAGGACGATAACCTGTCAAGAACCGCTGTGAAGGGCACCGTGACTTATAAAGGAACGCCTGTGACGGCAATGGTTTTAGCAAACGGAAAATTCATGTTTACCAACAATGGGGAAGGACGTTTTAATCTGACGGATGTCCCCCTTGACGCCAATGGAAACATTACCGTCTATGCCTTCTGCAGTGGCTTGGCATCATATAAAGCCATCTTATCCTCAGGCGCCTATAATCTTGGAATAGAGATGTGGAAACATGAACCCGGGAAGCAACTGATTGTAACATTCGATAGTATATCTGAGGGCTCAACCAAACCAGGATGGTATGATATTTCCGGAACCATTGAAAATGAATCCGGCACAGCATTGGTTTCAATGGCTCTTGCAAACGGCCAGTATATGTTTACAAACAATCCTGTAGGTGAATTTAACTTGACGGTGCCACTTGACAGTAATGATGAGATTACTTTTTTTGGATTCTGCAGTGGCTTTTCTCCATATAAAGCTAAGGGCGGTATAGATTTTTTCGACCAATTTTAAATGTCGATCCAAATGCTCAGAAGCGGCTCCTCAGGTATCCGGGGAGAAAAGACGGCAAAGCAAATGGATTGTCAACTGGGACTACTTAAATTTTTGATTTTTAGGTCATCCCCCATTACGCGTCCCTATAGTTAATTCTATGCTCGACAGGAGCATTATAGGGTGTCCCTCTTTCTATTGTTCTCCTGTATCTTCCGTAGCCGCTCTTCACTTCGATACGGTTCAACATAATGATCACGATCCCATTCGCTAAGTGCGGAGACATCGTCGAAATATTCCTCAATAACATTCAATTTTTTGCGAACCTTGTCGCAGGGAAACTCTCCGCAATAGCCGCAGTTAGCGATCTTTTTATCATGTGCGCATGCTTTGACTGAACAGCTTTCATCTCCACCATCCGGACAGCCAACGCAGCCTGCTAAGATTTCGTCGTCAAGATCGTGTTTAAAATGTTTACGAAAACCGGCCTTTACTTCATCTTTACCAATACGTTCAAGATTATCCCTATAGACCATGCAAAGATCACACCTGTACCCGCATACTGAAAGCATTTCTTTCATGTTCCACTCCTTATTATTTGTATTTTCAGAGGAATCCTAGAAGTGTCCTCACATTGCACAACCGAAATATTATGTTTTATTTATCAAATGCCATGCATCATCACTACACGGATCAGGCTTACATTTCAAATGGTTACTCACTCTCAATGTAAGCCACTTCTGAAAAGTTTTTGGCCACTTCTCCGTCTGCAAAGTGCCAAAGGGGCCTTCATTTTTCATTCATTGTTTAATATCAAAAATTTCTCTAAATTCCTGCTGATTAAGAATCATTTTCAACCATTCTGTCGAGACCCGCGACTCATAGAATGGGTGATTCTGATACAATTTTACAAAGTCACGATAAATCACCTCTTCAAAACGGTCGATCTTTTTCTCGATCATATCCTTAACCCTAGGGGCGTTCTCCTGATAAAAAGTCACACTATCAATTATATGGAATCCCTGTCGAATGAATTCATTAACTTTGTTTCCACATTTACAGGGTGCATTTCTATTTACCATACTGCATTTGTTGTTCATAAAGTTGTAGAGTTTCGCTCTTGCTCGTGACAGTATCTTTCTGAAATTAGCACTTGTTAAGCTTGTTATCTCTCCACCTTGCTTGGAAGGAACGTTAAAGACAACTCCCAATATGAAAACAAGTCGTTGCTGCCTATCCAAACACAAAAGCGCGCCCAGCACACATCCCACCATGACATCCTTTATTACCAGGGAAGTCTCCGGTGTAGGTATAGCCTTTTCATCAGGGATTTCCTCCACAAACGAATAGAAGTCTTCTAATGCCAAATTTGATTTCTCGTAACCTCTTGTTCTAATATTCATCACATGGTTGGCGACGATTCTATATAGCCATGTACGGAAAGCGCTTTTTGCCGCATCATAAGTTGACAGCTTTGTAATCATCTTTATGAGAATTTCTTGGGTAATGTCCTCTGCATCCTCGACAACCAGTACCATTCTAAAGGCGATATTATAGATCCACGGTTGATGGCGGGCGATCAACTTTACCAGGGCCTCTCGATCGCCTTTTAGACTCAGTTGAACCAGCGTTTTGTCCTTTTTTCTTGAACATATATCTGCTGAAAATGGATTGTACATGCCAGCTCCGTAATATATCGCCATTACACTATATATACACCTGAAATAAGCCCCTGTGACATTTTTTCACAAAAAGTGAGACTAATTCGAGTTGTCTAACTTGAAATCACAATGATCCGAGGCGGATACATGCTTTGGGGGATGGTTCCCCAAAAAAATCATCTCTCTCGAAGCCCCGGTTTCTCGGGAGGCCATCTTACGTGTTTTTGATCTTCCTTAACCAAATGCAAGCGTAAAATCAAGGGGGCGACTTGTTTATTGACAATCAAGCCGGAATTCCCTATGGTCCCACTCCAAAGAGAACCTCTTATGAATTCCACTATGGTGTTAGGTCAGAACTATGAATGTCGAACCCCACATTCCATTTAGTATCGTCGTTCCTGCTTGGAACGAAGAACAGACAATCGGGGATGTGCTACTCTCTGTCCGAGGAATGACGGACGACCTAGTGGTCGTGGATGGGCACTCTACGGATAGAACTGTGGAGGTTGCCCTGGCACATGACGCTAGGGTCGTCCGGGAGAATGCTCGGGGGAAGGGCAATGCGGTTCGGGTTGGCCTCACCGTAGTCCGACATCCAATTACGGTTTTTATTGATGCCGATGGCTCCCATGAACCGGCAGATATTCCGAGGTTAGTAGACCCTATAAGGGCGGGCGATGCCGATCTGGTGATCGGGTCTCGGATGCTGGGTGGAAGTGAGGAACTGTTCGGCTCCATCACAGAGGTGGTTCGTCTGGTAGGAAGCCTCATGATCAGCCTGTGCATCAACTACCGATTTGGAGTGAGGTTCACAGACTATCAGAACGGGTTCCGGGCCATTCGCACCGAGGTGGGCCGAACCATCTGCTTGACCAGCTCGCTTACAACGATTGAGCAGGAAATGGTAATGAAATGCCTGGAACATGGCTATCGCGTCGTAGAGATACCCGCTCATGAATATCGCCGCAGAGCTGGTGTATCGAAGATCAACGTTTTCAAACTGTCACACATCTATCTCTGGAACCTATTGTGTGGATTGATGGTGAAAAGGAAAGCTCGCCCGGAGCCCCTTTACGATGACATGTAAATGGACGTTCGCGTGGCTCAAGGGGCTGTTGCGTCTGGGGGACGCCGATGTCGCTAGAAAAAAAGAGCCCAAACCAGACCTTCCGTTCCATTGGTTTCTCGCGGGCATCACCATGCTGGCCCTGTTGCTGAGGATGCGGGGCTTGAACACCGATCTCTGGTTGGATGAGATCCAGACTGTCATGACTGTCGATCAGTCATCGGTACTTCAGATGTTTACGAGTTACACCAACTCCAACAACCACCTCCTTAACTTGTTGCTGGTGAAACTCTCTGTGGCCTGTTTTGGGGAAGTTGAATGGTCGGTTCGCCTGCCTGCCGTGATATTCGGAACAGCCGCGATTCCGGCAATCTACTGGGTAGCTCGGCTTGTGATGTCCAGATGGGCCAGCCTTAGTGGGGCACTCTTGCTGGCGGTATCCTACCACCATGTTTTCTTTTCGCAGAACGCGCGGGGATACACGGCCTATCTGTTTTTTTCCCTGCTCGCATCCGGTTTGTTTGTCAAGGCCTTACGTGAAGATCGTGCTCATCTCTGGGTGCTCTATATATTGACGATGTTCCTGAACTTTGCTTCGCTTCTGTTGAGCGGCTTTGTTTTCCTTTCTCATATCATCGTGTCGGGTGTTTCGATTTTTTTGCTGAGGCGTCGCGGGGTGTCTCCGTTTCCCCTTTTAAAACACCTGACCGTGGTGTTCGTGATTACGAGTCTCCTATGGGCTCAGCTCTATGCAGCTGTTCTGATCGAGGCCTCTCGGGTCCTTCAAACGGTCTATTCTCAACCAGGAAGTGGCTACCAGCTTTTTTCCTTGGAGTTTCGGCAAGAGATAATCCGGGGACTGTCGGCGGGATTTGGGGCGGGATTGGCCTTTATGATGCTGCCCTTAGCTTTGATCATGAGCTGGGGGTTCGTCGTCCTGTTGAGACGCCGATGGGAACTGGCTGTCGCATTGGCCCTGGCCCCCGTTCTCAACATACTATTTCTACTGTCTGCGCATCTGACTCTTTCTCCACGCTTCCTTCTCCTTGGACTTCCGCTCGCTATCATAAGTATAGTCCTAGGCATCGGTGCGTTTTCCGGGTGGATGGCCGAGAGGTGTGGGAAGAACGGAGGGCATATGTCGCATACGTTGGCAACAACGGCAATCCTCATGATATGCGTAGTATCTCTAGCCTCTCTTAAACATTATTACTCAATGCCAAAGCAGGCTTATCGGGCATCCATCGAATACATCCAGGAAGTCCGAAGACCGGAAGAGAAAGTGTTAGCCGTTGACTTGGCAGTGACGGGTTATCGCTACTACGGTAAGCGCCTCGGGTTTGAAGAAGGCTTAGATTTCATCGCCGTGGAATCCTCAGAAGAATTCGAAGAGGTCATGAGTTCCAATGAATCGACGCTGAGCTATGCCGTCACCACCCTACCCCGCCTGCTTCGGATTGACCATCCGGATCTCTACGCGCGCATCACTCAAGGATGGGAGCTTATTCGTAGCTTTCCCGGTACCATTGGGGGAGGAGAGATTAGTGTATGGCGGCACGGCCGTCGGTGACGTCTGAAACAATCGTCCTCACGGTGGAATGTCGCTTGTGAATCAACTGGTGTAATGATAACCTTTAAGTAAATCCTATTAGCTCTAAATTCCTAACTCTGGAACCCTTGTGCTCTGTGACCAGAATTGACGATTTACTGAAAACGAAATGGAAGGGTGGAATGGAGAGGACTTTCTCACACTACAAAGGGATACCCATGGCCAGTAAGACCTCTTTTACCTGCTTTCTGGTCATGGCCCCCATTTCCATAAGGATCGTTCCGATTAGCCGGTGCTTCCCAATCTCCATATTCTCCTTTATCTGTATATTCATTGCGTGAAGGACCTGTTCTGCTGTAATGAAGCCCATTTCGACCGCTACAGTCCCAAATCGCTTTTCTCTCTGTGTTTCAACCATTCTATTCTATCCTATGTTTGTTCAGGTTCATTTTCATATGTGCTCAGTTTGGATTTTCCCCTCTTTTTTGTGGATCTTGATTTGCCCAAGTGATGCGGATTTGGTTAGCTCCTTCCCTCGAACGATAACAGCCATCTTGACATCCCAATCACCTTTCCTGTCGGGAGTCCCTTGATATTCTTTTCTCTCCTGCATGATATACCTCTTTTTAAATTTATACCTTTTTATCATGTTAAACGCGATTCAAGAATTGTCAAGATAAGGTTTTGCTTCAGGAAACAACAATGGGTAGGACCAGTAAACTGACTACAAAAAAATCAGGTTCTCCTCACCCATAAATCAGGCTTTTCCTTATAGACTGATATGGCAATTGACCAAAGTCGCTGATTTTGAGATAATAAAGTAGTCTATACTGTAGCCAAAGTGAAGATTACAGAATCCAGGTCCTGGAGCGCTCTTGGAAGTCATTATGGATAAAAAACACTGTTTAATGGGTAAGATCCTTCTTATCATGTTCTTGAGCACACCGATTTTCCTCTTCCGTCTTGTCCAAGCCCAGGAGTATCCTGAGCTCAATCCACCGAAGGTCGAGCGTGAAGTGGAGACGGAACATGCGGCAAGGAAGGAGATAAAGGCTGAGACGCCCAGCACCGAATGGACTCTACACAAAACAGCAGATAGCCTTCACCCGGACGGAAACGAACAGTCCTTTATGTGGTTCATGAACCGAGCACGAAACGATCCGACGGCAGAAGGCATTTGGCTTGCTACGATGGATGATCCGGATGTTGATGCCGCAAGGGATTATTTCGGTGTGGACCTTCAGGTCTTACAGGATGAGTTTGCTGACCTTGACGTGAAACCGCCTGCGGCCTTTGACGCGAGGCTCTATGACGCAGCAAGGCAGCACTCTGAATATCTGATCAGCATTGACGGCCAGAATCATGATGGACAGTTTGACCGGGTTGACGCATCCGGCTTTGTCTATTGGTCTGCTCGCGGAAATGTCTTTTCATACACGAAGACCGCTGTCTACGGTCACGCTGCATTTAATATAGACTGGGGTACTTCGGGTGATGGCACCGGCATGCAGGACGGGCGGGGACATCGCGCCGCTATAATGGCCATAGACGGCGATTACACAAATGCCGGTATCGCGGCCGTTCCTGAATCCGATCCCAATACCGACGTAGGGCCTTTAGTGGTCACAGGCAACTACTGCTCAGCCAATACCAGTATTGTCGACCACTTCAACCGTTTCATTGTGGGAACTGTTTGGCAAGATACGGATGGTGATTCTATGTACGATCCAGGAGAAGGGATCGGTGGCGTTACAGTCACACCGGACCAGGGCACATACTATGCCGTTACAGGAGCAGCAGGCGGGTACGCCATCCCTATACTTTCCCCAGGTTCCTATGAAGTGAGTCTTTCAGGCCCAGGCGTACCGGGCGGAGTGTCTGAGACGATCAGCGTCGAAGAGGAAAGTGTGCTGTTAGACTTTGAAACTCTATCCGAAAAACCGGCCGCGCCCTTTATTCCTTTGCTTTTGCTGGACGACTGATAGTTTTGGGCAACCGTGCTAAAGAGTACGGGAATAAATTTCGAGAGTTAACAAAAAGGGGGACATTGTATAATGTCCCCCCTTACAATGACGGCACTTCTCTATGGGAGCGTGAGAGGTCGATGTCTCCGTATACAATGAGCATCGGTTTCTGACAATGCCGTGCTACCTCTTCCGCGATCGAACCGAAAAACAGGCGTCTCAAACCTCGGGTCTGGGAAGCCGTCATGACGATCAGATCATGGGTAAATGCTTCCTCGATAATAGCTTCCAGCCTTGACTCCGTCGCTACCGCTCGGTAACGAACAGAAAGAGACAGACCCTCATTTTCTACCCATTGTCTGAGGGTTTCTTCCGCCTCTTCCAAATCTTCTTCATAGGCATCTGAATTCATTGTTGTCAGGAGTGTAATCGTATGTTCCCCGACACAGGACAACGCACGTATGACCTCCGCCAATGTATTCAAATCATCCGGATATACCAGTGGTACCAGGATCCTTTCAGTATGGAGCACCCCCGCGAACCGAACGACGATCACCTGACATGGTGCCTCCTGAGCCACCTTTTCAACGACATGTCGGAATTCAGACATTGAAACGACCAGGGGGTGACCCAAGACAATAGCCCTCGCCATTTGATCCCGGGCCAGGGACAGGATGCCGTTTGCCACGCTATCATTGCAAATGGTTTTTGTGTCCAGCGCGTAACCCATAGACTTTGTTTCCGTCTCTATTTTTTCGAATAGTGTCCGGGTTTCTTCATCCGGATAAATGTCTTGGTGATCCTCACCCGATCGAAGCACCCTCACCGCCAGGGGACATGCCTGATAATGGTGGGCGAAAAGAGTGGCCATTCTTGCCAGTCCAGGACCGGAACCCGAATGGGACACACCAAAAAGAACGGAACCCTTCGGTGGATGGGTCTGACTCAAATCTCCCCAACTCCATGGAACCAGACGGATGCTGTCCATGTTTACCACGATATTGTCCTCCGAGGACATGGATCGTATCGAAACTTTCGGCAACTCCCTCAGACTAGTTGCCTCTCCCGCCTTTTCAACAGCTATACGGGCGCATACTGGACCTGCCAATTCGGATAAGACAACACTTCCCAGGACAACGGGAGTTATAATCGAAGAATAGGCAGCCAGTATCGGATCGCCCCGAATGATGAAAATCAGGCCTATAGCCACGCCTGCCTGGGGTAAGAGGGCCAGACCCAGAAAATGAGTGACCGTGGAAGGGGCATGGGCGAGACGGGCTCCTATGCTGCACCCGATGATTTTACCTAAGGATCTTAATAAAAAGTATACCAGGCAGACCCAGCCGGCAACGACCAACGCGGATAGATCAAGATGGGAACCGGCTAGGGTAAAAAATAAAATATATATCGGCGATTCAAAGTCGTTTATCGCCCGGAAAAGCCGGACATCACGGCGGTCCCGATTCACAACGGTAAAACCGGCCGCCATACCGGCAAGAAGGGGTGATAGATCCAGTAACCTGGATATTTCACTGCAAAGGAGTAAAAGGGCTAATCCAATGGCCAATATTTCCGCCCGTCGTTTGAGATGATGGATGACATAATCGATAATCAATCCGCTGGCAATACCCATTGCCAACGAGAATGTGATCTCCAACAAACTAGAGATGATGGCCATTCCTATGGGTTCCGCGCCTGAAACGAAAACATGACTAACCGCCGAGACTGCGATTCCAAAAAACATGATCGCCAGCCCATCATCTACGGCCACGACAGCCATCAACGTACTAGTGAGGGGGCCGACGGCCTTTAATTCCCGCATGACATGGAGTGTGGCGGCAGGAGCCGTCGCAACGGAAACCGCTCCAAGCAGCAGGGAAAGCACGAGATAGTGAGTAATATTCCAGGCAGGATCACCGAGTCCGGTGGCATATGCCACGATAAAGACTCCAGCGCTGACTAGGAAAAACGCGCCGGATGTCTCACCTATACCGATGTAGGTGACACTTTTTGCTGACCGTTTTAATGCTTTCAGCTCCAAATGTTCACCGATGCCGAAGGCGATTAAAATCAGGGCGATATCAGTAAAATGGTCAAGTTTATCGAGAACGTTCGCTTCGTTGATGATATTGAATCCGGAAGGGCCGAGAAGCAATCCGGCACAGATATAACCGGTAACCGAAGGCAGGCGGATAAGTTGTCCGAGTTTGGCCGCTATAAACCCGACGCACAGTAAGATAGCCAGTGCCAAGGTTATGTTTATCATTTTACAATCCGATCCGTTCGATTATTTCCATAGGAAAGAATGATATCAGAACTATCGCGTGAAAGCAAAAATACTAGGTTGTTCTATGATCAGGGTTCTCTTGACAAGTATGAAGGGTTTGGATCTCCGGTATTATATTTGGCCTTATCGCTTTAGGGCACCTGATTAGTGTGATTAGTGGTTTGACCTTGGTTGTTGGACAGTTTTCCGTTCCCATGTGGGTGTCATATGTTGCTATTGTTGTTTCGGTAGTGCTATGCGTGTGGGGGATTCGCCTTGGCTCAAAGTATCGCGTACCGACTTAGGATTATAGACTTGCTAGAATAGTCTTTACCCGCCCAATCTTTCATATTACATTCTATACCTATCGTTTCCAGCCCTGCCCAAAGACTGCAACTTCGATACATATGATGGACTTCGTAGGGCTCCTGCGAAAAGCCGATCGAGGCGAGGGTATCGAGTAAAGACTTGTTAGGGTAGCCCAAAATTCGCTGTTTTTGAAAGGGCCGAATCGACACCTGACTTCTATGGCTTTCTTTGTGAGTCAGGCATGGATTCGGCCCTTTTGTATCTTTAAGGCCCGATAGAACGGAAGAATTCAAGGAGTGACTTCATCGGACTGTGAATCCAGCTCAAAAAAGACATTGAATGCAATCCTTGTAGTGACAGGTTCACCCCCAATTTCACCCGGACTGAAACGCCATTCCTTGACCGCTTCCACAGCGGGAGGGCCGAATATATCTATGGCATCCTCGGGGTCGCACTCAATAGCTTCAATTTTCTGAGCCATGCCATCCTCATCCACCAGGCATTTTATCTTCACTCTTGCTTTAATCCCCAGCATTTTGGCGCTGTAGGGGTACGCCGGAAGGATCCTCTCGATAACCCTGGGCGCTTTGTCTAACTGATCTAAATTGTACTCAGCTAATTCCTGAGCACCGGTGAAGAATACGAAACAGATTGAAAGGAGCAGAGAGACAGCCAGAAAAGTCAGTCTCCTGGAATACTTCCTGTTTTGCACAATCATGATAAGCCTCCTTTTGATTTGGGATTCATTTTCCAGTATACCTACCAATGCAGGCAATTGACGTTCTTGATAAAAGCCTTCCAACAATCCTATTTTTATACTCTTGCTAGAGCAGCATTATTTGTTCCTTTCTGTGTGGGTTGTAAAATATTTCTCTTCAATCTCTGAAAGTGGACAATAGAGCCCGATGAGATCAAAGGTCAGTCCATTTACGCGACTCCTATCCAAAACCAGTACCGCGTTTAGCTGATCATTGAAGTTCACTCTTATGAGATTGTCCGGATCGGTATCAGCATAGTCGTGCAGCCGCTGTGCAGCTTCTTGGCTCAGTTCGATAGTGATAATCGTTTCATTTGGTGTGGGCGAGTCGATATAGGAGATCTGTGTGGCCTGAACAATTCCGACCACGTCTTCGGCTGTAATCATCGACTCCTGACCGGATAGAAATGAATTCAAAGTAACGCCCGGGGCAAGCTTGTTTCCTCTATAATCAGATGTTTCGATAAGTCTTTTGTTAAGCCAGCCTTCAGGAACGTCCAGATTGAAAAGGCTTTCTTCCAAAGGGATGTTCCATTGGATATCGGTGTATTCTAAGTGAACCTTCCACGTCAAAGTAGGATTGACATCGATTTTGGCCTCAATTTCTGCCTGCATTGGTGTACCGTCCTTGCGGTTGACCCACAGTTGTCCAGAGGTAACAGTCGCCTCGATTACTGTTGCGTAACCTGGAAGATAGATTGTCTCTGCCGGAAGCCCATCAAGGCTGAATCCAACTGCAGGAATCCCATTGATTATGCCGTCACCTATGATTCTGGTTTTATCCTCAGTAATCTCCTTTAGCTTTTCCCAGCTCATCGAGACGGTATTCATGAACTGCTTAAAAGGAGGTTTCCGTCTATCTTCGACATTGAATAACCGGGTCTCTAAATATGCCTGATTGGATTCAGGATTCAGCGTCAAAAGGTCATATCGGTCGGGTTCCTGCTTAAAGATGTAGATTCTATTGGCTCCGGGTTTCACACCGACGACATCAGAAGCAGAAACCTCTATTTCTGCTCTCGAAAGCCCGGGGTTTATATGATAGACCTTTCCACAATAAGTAATTTGCTTTCCAGTAGAGTATTCCGTGTGCCCGCATGCTTTAAGGGATACACTACGAACCTGTTCTAACTGCTTCTGTACATTAGCCCAGGAGATAGAGCCGTTTAAGTCGCCTTTCCATGGGACGAGGACGAAAAGGACTAGGGCTGTCGCAGCCGCCAGTGGTAGTGCAGCCCAGCGAAAGATTAATATGCTCTTCTTCTCTGGTTCAGGAGCAATTTGAACCAACCTTGATCTGATTTTATTTTTAAGGTCTTCAGGCATGCCGGGAATGGGTTCTCCCAATTCAAGCAACCTGTCCAGATTATTGTCCATGTGTTTAATATCATTATGTCCATTTTTATTTGTCATGGGATAATCCTCCCTTCTCCTTCACTCTCAAGTAACGAGGTAGAGATGGTTTCAAACGCTTCACGAAAGGCTTGTCTCGCCCTATGTAGCAGTACCTTCATTGCACCTTCGCTGCTTTTTTCAAGAAACGCCATCTCGTGGAGTGAAAGATCCTCGAAGTAGCGCCTTTGCAGGGCAACCTGGTAACGTAAAGGTAAATTGGTAAGAACAATACGTACAAGTTCAGCGGTTTCTTTCTGCTGAAGTAATTCTTCGGGAATAATGTTAGAGTTCATATGGGTTATCGCTTCTCTTAGTTTTTGGTCAAAAGTCTCCCAGAGTTCGGTCTGCGTATGGTTCTTCTTTCTTCTCCGTAGGGCTTTCCTGATGCAGTTCCGGGCGATATAGGTAAGCCACGGAAACATTTCGCCTTTGGCCGGGTCGAAACGATCAATGGTCTCCAGGGCCGTTAAAAAGGTCTCCTGGACGACATCGCCTGCCAGATCGGCATCTCGGCCTACTCGATAGAAAATGAACCCATAGACCGGGTCGGCATAGCTGTCGAACCAGCGGATAACCTCTTCCCTCTCCCTCCGGCGCAGTCGGTGGAAGTCGATCTTCGGTTCGGGTTGGGGTGTGTTTTTGTACATCATGACTGATAATGTCCCGGGAGAGCGAAAAGGTTACGGAGGAAAATGCTTTTTATTTACTGCTCCTGCTAAAGCCAGGAATAAGCCTAGGGGGTGTATTGATCAAATCCTTCATGGATCGTTATTGAATCTTATGCCAAATACTCCTGTTTTTCAAATAATTCTTTTAATAGAGAATCGAGCATTAGTATACTATGGTCTCAAAATATAGTGGTATTCGGATACATAATCCTCACCCTAATCTAAGGTTTCTCTCCCCAAAAAATCAGGGTTTTCCCGATAGACAGATCCTGACCAACAGGTTATACAAAATTCAGCCATGGTATTTGGGTTCCATGGCCAACCTCCACCCCTGGCATGGCCCCCCACACGCCTTGCCAGGGGCATTCTTTCGACTCAAGGTATTGGTTGACAAAGGTCTCGATTCTGAATAAACACTAGCTGAACGATATAAGCAGTGAACCCTTTAATCGAGAGGGAGCTATGAGCTGATTATCGAGACCCCATTTCTCAAGACGGAGAGATGGGGTTTTTGTGGTTTTGACTTATTAGGACGAGAAGATAAGTTAATTTCGTGTATAATGCATCACGCGCCTAACAAATATATTGGTTTTTCAGAAGCGCCTCCAGGTATCCGGAGGGAAAAGACGGCAAAGGAAGAGGATTACCAACTGGAATAAATGAAATTTAAGGGTCGTCCATTCTTATCCAGTAGACTAAAAGACATGGAGTTATCATATGAAAAACAAGGTTTTCATTATATTTATTACTTCTGTTGTCGTGACTTTTGCCTTCAGTCTTGTAACTTATGGCAGCACACCGACGCAAATGCCTGACGAGAAAGAACAGGAGTCCACAGACACACAAGTCATGCCAACACAGGCAGTTTCTTCCCCAATCATTGCCGAGATATTCCTTGAAGGGACGGTTGCCCGGGATGACGGGGAAGGGACATGCGGGACAGCCCCTTGGGGGGTTGATCACATTGCAGGCGGAGATTTTTCCTGCATACCCCCTAAATACTGGTTTGGCTATCAGTTCGAAATTACAGCTCATCAGCAGGTTTATCTTGTGCCGCAAGGAGAGGGTTGGGTATTTCAACCGCGCTCCAGCGGTGGGGGCGCCTACCAACAGGCCACCGCCTGGTCAGATGGCAATCGGGTTTGTAAACCCGATTCCATTCAGGCCGCCCCGTTTGATTTTACTGTATCCGGCGCTGCTGCGGATGGCGAGATCGTAATCGACATTACCACCAATCCTTTTGAAACAGCCTCCTGGGTATGTACTAACGGTCATTCTTATAAGCGCGAAACAACCTTTGTGCAGATCGATATGGGAATGGCGCTGAGCGGTATTTATGATGATTTGTCAGTACTGCTGACAGAAGCGAATCGTATCAGTGAGGCGCGCTATCAAAAGACGTTTGAGCTTGATACAAACCCCAGTCCGAATCCCCGCGATCATGTTAAAGCGTTACTCACGTTTTCCTGCATGACCATTCAGGATGAAAACACCCTGGTTGAAAGTGCCTGCCCTTGGTAATTTCCCGTAAAGCGGCTTTTAGTTATTCAGTTGACCGGCTGAGCAAAGTCAGTTATTTTTTTTATAATGCTGAGGATAGCAAGATTAGATGCCCCCGGAGTATTGCATCATGTGGTAGTGTTAAAAATCTTTCGCGCTTTTGAGTGCAGTAGCTATATGGTTTAAACAGAAAGTTCGTCGAATGTTCGGCCCTTTAGAGAAACACGCATTTTGAATCTTGTATTGCTTAAATACATTGGAATTGGCGGAAGCCTGGCATTTGCTGCTGCAGTGCAACCCGGACCATTGCAAGCCTATCTTCTGACCCGTGCCACTTCAATTGGTTGGAAAAGAACACTCCCTGCATCTTTTTCCCCTCTACTAAGTGATGGCCCTATTGCCCTGCTAGCCTTATTAGTTCTGGGGCGACTATCCCCGATAATGCATTCCGTCTTACGCTCTGCTGGGGGTTTCCTACTTCTCTATTTTGCATTGAGCACGTTTAAACAGGACCAAGGCAGGAGTAACGATGCTTCAACAAAGAGTAACAAAATACCGAAGACATTTTATGAGGCCGCATTTGTAAACCTTCTTAATCCGAATCCGTATTTGGGTTGGGCCTTGGTATTGGGACCTTCAGTAATGGCTGCCTGGCAGGAAGCTCCTGTCACTGGAGTAGCTTTTATTGTTGCATTCTATGTTACCATGGTATTGATGTTAGCACTCCTAATATTGTTCTTTGGAAGTGCCCGATTTCTGAGTCCAAGGCTTCAACACTTTCTTATGTTGATCTCGGTGATCATTCTAGCCGGACTTGGAATTTACCAGCTGGTTATAAGCGCCCAGTTCTTTAATAGACTTCTCTAGTACAAATAAGCCAATTAAAAAAAGAGGGGTTCTTAGATATCATGTCGCCTCCCCTTTATTGAGATAGATCTGAACTATGCCTGATGTATTTCACATAGCATAGGAGTAATTTTAAATGAGTATCAAAAAGATCATACGATATGTGATGGTGTTCATTGTTGTCTCTGCCGGTGTTGTTCCACTCGCTGAAGCACGGGGAGGCTATGACCTTATGGTCATGGGGTATAACCACTATGGTCAGCTCGGCGACGGTACGATCTTCTATCGCAAAACTCCCGTTCAGATTGGCGCCGATGTATTGCAGGGGTCCGGGGGGCGTTTTCACAGCCTGTTTGTGAAGACCGACGGCTCGCTCTGGGCTATGGGGCGCAATAGTTATGGTCAACTCGGCGACGGCACGACTAACGATCACAGCAGGCCCGTTCAGATCGAAGGCGACGTTCTACAAGTGGCTGCGGGATACGACCAAAGCCTGTTCGTTAAGGCCGATGGTTCACTCTGGGCCATGGGGTATAATAATGGTCAACTCGGGGACGGTACGACCATTGATCGCCACACCCCAGTACCAATCGCCACTGATGTATCCCAGGTAGATACGGGAGGGAACTACTTTCTCTTTGTAGAGAACCACAGCCTGTTTGTGAAGACCGACGGCACACTCTGGGCAATGGGTGGGAATAATTATGGCCAACTTGGCGACGGCACGAGATTCCATCATAGCACGCCCGTTCAAATCGCCTTTGATGTATCGCAGGTAGCGGCGGGAGCCTACCACAGCCTGTTCTTAAAGACCGACGGTACGCTCTGGGCAATGGGTGATAATTACTACGGTCAGTTCGGGGACGGCACGACCACCGATCATAGCACGCCCGTTCAAATCGCCACCGATGTATCGCAGGTAGCGGCGGGAGCCTACCACAGCCTCTTTGTAAAGACCGATGGTACATTATGGGCAATGGGGTGTAATTTCTTGGGCCAGCTCGGCGACGGTACGACCACCGATCGGAGTACACCCGTTCAGATCGCCACCGATGTATTGCAGGCAGCGGCGGGAGAAAACCACAGCCTGTTTGTAAAGACCGACGGATCGCTCTGGGCCATGGGTTATAATTTCTATGGCCAGCTCGGCGACGGCACGACTACCGATCGCTACACCCCTGTCCAGATCGCCATCGATGTGTTGCAGGCAGCGGCGGGAGAAAACCACAGCCTGTTTGTAAAGACCGACGGATCGTTCTGGACCATGGGTGATAATTACTATGGTCAGCTTGGCGACGGCACGATCTTCTATCGCAAAACTCCAGTTCAGGCCACTAGCGATGTGTTGCAGGCAGCGGCGGGAGGCTCTCACAGCCTGTTTGTAAAGACCGACGGCTCGCTCTGGACCATGGGTCGTAATTTCTATGGCCAACTCGGCGACGGCACGACCACCGATCATAACACACCCGTACAGATCGCCACCGATGTGTCGCAGGGGGCTGCAGGAAGCTCTCACAGCCTGTTTATAAAGACCGGCGATTCGCTCTGGGCCATGGGGCGTAATAAAGAAGTTCAACTAGGCGATGCCACGAACAACAATCGCTACACCCCCATTCAGGTCACCACTGAGGTTTTGCAGGTTGCCGCGGGAAACGGCCACAGCCTTTTTGTGAAGACCGACGGTTCGCTCTGGGCCATGGGGAGCAATACTTATGGCCAGCTCGGTGACGGTACACGCTTCAGTCGCACCCCCCCTGTTCAGGTCGCCGCCGATGTGTTGCAGGTGGCTGCGGGGGGCTATCACAGCCTGTTTGTAAAGACCGACGGCACACTCTGGGCCATGGGGTGGAATACTTTTGGCCAACTTGGTGACGGAACGACCACCGATCGCTACACACCCGTTAGGGTTGCCACAGATGTGTCGCAAATGGCCGCGGGAGGCTTTCATGGCCTGTATGTAAAGACCGACGGTACGCTTTGGGCCATGGGTTCTAATGAGTATGGTCAACTCGGCGACGG